>NZ_JARAYJ010000020.1:0-161288 GCF_033794345.1 Streptomyces niveiscabiei | reverse complement strand
CCCCACCCACCCGGGGTCCAGGGGCGGAGCCCCTGGCGGGGTCGTTGAAGGGGCAGCGCCCCTTCAGGATGGGACGGGTAGGGGCGGCGGGGGCGAGGAGACTCCGGGCCCGCACCCGGCGTACTACACCCGCCGCCGAGCCTTCCGAGCCCGCCGCACCACAGCAGCCGCACCCAGCAGCGCAACCGTCGCCCCCGCGGCCCCCGCCGCAGTCGCGTCCTTACGCCCAAGCCGCCGCCCGGCAACGGTATGCCGCCCGGCAACCTCCTCCAGCAGCTCCGCCAGAACCTCCTCGTTGGTCCACCGAGGCCGCCACCCGGCCGCGTGCAGCCGGCTGCCACTGACCACCCACGGGTACATCGTGTACGCGAGATCCCCAGCAGGCGACGGCGTCAGCCCGATCCGATGCAGACGGGCCGCGGCCCCGAGAGCAACCGCGGACGGCAACTCCATCCGCCGGATCCCGCTCAGCTCCTCGACCTCCTCCTGTTCGAGCCACCCGTCACACCCGACGGCGAGCTCCCCCTCGACCTTCTCCAGCACGGCGTACTCCAGAGCCGAGCACAGATCGTCGACGTGGCAGAACTGCCAGGCGGGCCGGGACCCGGCGACGACGAGGAGCCGGGGCGACTCGAAGTACCGGGTGAGGGCGGTGTCGGTGCCCCCGACGAGCGTGGCGGGCCGCACGACGGTGACATTGAGCCCGGGATGCGCACGCGGCGCCCGCCGAGCGAGCCGCTCGATCTCCAGCAGATCCCCGACCCCGGTCGCCTCGGCGGTGGCCCGCAGCTCCGCGTCCTCGGACAGCGGCAGCTCGTTGTCGTCGAGAGCCCCGTACACCATCGCGGAGGTGCACAGGACGACCCGCCGCACCCCGGCAGCGGCGGCAGCGGTGAGCACGGTCTGCGTCCCCCGCACGTTGTACGCCGTACGGGCCCCCGCGTCGGACCCGAGATCGAGATCCAGCGCGAGATGGACGACGACATCGGCCCCCCGCAGCTTCTCCGCGATCGCCGGATCACGCACGTCGAGGACGTGCCACGTCACGTCGTCGCACTCCCCCCGCCGCTCGTCGATGGCGACGACCTGCTTGATCTCGTCGGACGCGGCGAGCCGCTCGGTCAGCAGCGCGCCCACCCCGTGCGCCGCGCCGGTGACGGCGACGACGGGCCCGCGCGAGCCCGCGCCGGTTGAGCGGTTTCGCGCTGCGCGAACCTGCGGATCTGGGGAACTCACCAGGTGTCTCCAGCGGTTGTCATGGCATACGGGCGCGGATGACGCGTACGTACCAGGTGGCTCCATCCTGCCGCAGGCCGCGAGTCGGCGGAGCACCGAGGCCCGATCGGGCCCGGGTGTCTACGCTGGGTGGTGTTGCAGGGCAGCCGCGCCGCCGGTCGTCGGACCGGTGGCCTTACCAGCCGAGGAACCCCGTGAGTGACACCCCATTCGGATTCGGCCTTCCGCCGGAGGAGCCGGAGGACGGCGACGGCAAGAAGAAGGACCAGCAGAGCGGTGGTGGTCAGAACCCGTTCGGTTTCGGCGGGCTGCCCGGTGCCGGCGGCTTCGGAGCCCCCGGCGCGGACAACCCGTTCGCCGCGATGTTCGGCTCCATGAACCCCACCGACCTGGGCGCGGCGTTCCAGCAGCTCGGGCAGATGCTGTCGTACGAGGGCGGCCCGGTGAACTGGGACATGGCGAAGCAGATCGCCCGCCAGCAGGTCGCGCAGGGCACGCAGGACGGCGTGAAGGACGCGAGCGTGGGCGCGGCGGAGCGCACGGCGGTCGAGGAGGCGGTGCGCCTGGCGGACCTCTGGCTGGACGACGCGACGTCCCTGCCGTCCGGCGCGGGTACGGCGGTGGCGTGGTCGCGCGCGGAGTGGGTCGAGGCGACGCTGCCCGCGTGGAAGGAGCTGGTGGACCCGGTCGCCGAGCGGGTCGGCGCGGCGATGGGTGACGTCCTGCCGGAGGAGATGCAGGCCATGGCGGGCCCGCTGATCGGCATGATGCGCTCGATGGGCGGCGCCATGTTCGGCACGCAGATCGGGCAGGCCGTGGGCGTGCTCGCGGGCGAGGTCGTCGGCTCGACGGACATCGGGCTGCCGCTGGGCCCGGCCGGGAAGGCCGCGCTGCTGCCGGTGAACATCGAGACGTTCGGCAAGGACCTGGGCGTCGCGAAGGACGAGGTCCGGCTGTATCTGGCGCTGCGCGAGGCGGCCCACCAGCGGCTGTTCGCGCACGTGCCGTGGCTGCGCTCGCACCTGTTCGGCGCGGTCGACGGCTACGCGCGCGGCATCAAGGTCGACACGGCCAAGCTGGAGGACGTGGTCGGCCAGTTCGACCCGCAGAACCCCGAGCAGCTCCAGGACGCCCTCCAGCAGGGCATGTTCCAGCCGGAGGACACGCCGGAGCAGAAGGCGGCCCTGGCCCGCCTGGAGACGGCGCTCGCTCTGGTCGAGGGCTGGGTGGACGCGGTGGTGCACGCGGCGGCGAAACCCCGGCTGACCTCGGCGGACGCGCTGCGTGAGACCCTGCGCCGCCGCCGTGCCTCCGGTGGCCCCGCCGAGCAGACGTTCGCCACGCTGATCGGCCTGGAGCTGCGCCCCCGCCGCCTGCGCGACGCGTCCCGCCTGTGGGCGTCCCTCACGGACGCGCGCGGCGTCGACGGCCGCGACGCCCTGTGGGCCCACCCCGACATGCTGCCCACAGCCACCGACCTCGACGACCCGGACGGCTTCGTCCACCGCGAGCAGCTCGACTTCTCGGAGCTGGACAAGCTCCTCGGGGAGGCGGCCGAGGGCGGCCCCGACCTCAAGAAGAAGGACGACGACACCGAGTGACCCTGCACGACGACGCGGCCTCGGTCCTCAAGGGATACGAGGCCCAGCCGGACCTGCGCGACACCTACCTCGCCCACCTCGCCTCCCACCCGGACGGCATGTGGAAGGCGTGCGCGGATGGCCACATCACGGCCAGTGCGCTGGTCATCGACCCGGCGCGCGGCCGGGTCCTGCTGACCCTGCACAAGAAACTCCGCATGTGGCTCCAGATGGGGGGCCACTGCGAGCCGGGAGATGCCTCCCTGTCCGCGTCGGCTCTGCGCGAGGGCACGGAGGAATCGGGCATCGAGGGGCTGACGTTGGTTCCTGGTGGGCCGATCCGCTTGGACCGCCACTTGACGCCGTGCGCGTGGCACTTGGACGTGCAGTACGCGGCCGTACCCCCGGAGGGCGCGGTGGAGAAGATCAGCGACGAGTCACTGGACCTGCGCTGGTTCGCGTACGACGAGGTGGCGAGAGTGGCGGACGACTCGGTGATACGCCTGCTGGAGGAGACAAGGAGAAGGCTGGCTGTGTGATCGGGGGTGCGTTGTGTTGCTTTTTGCTTTTCAGGGGCGCGGGGAACTGCGCGACCAGCCACAACGCACCCGCACCCGCCCCACACCCCTCCGAGGCACCCCCGTAGGCGCTAGTTCCGACTACCCCCCAACGAATTCCCGCTGAGCCCCCCACTCCCCATCCCAAACTGCCCCAGCACCCCGGACGCCCTCAAATGCTGCGGCGGCAACAGCTCACTCGGCTGCACCAGCACATGCCCGGTCCCGGAGAACTGCATCTCCCACCCCTCCCCCGAGGACCCCCGCCGCCGCCACACGGCGGACGTGGACGTCGGCGCCTGCAACTGCGTACGCAGCGAGGTCGACCAGGCGATCACCGCATCGGAGTCGCAGCAGACGTTCTTCCCGGGCCCGACCTCCAGCACCAACGGCTCCCCGGACGTCATCACGACGACCTGCCCGTCCCCGGAGAGCTCCAGGTTGTACGCCCCGGCGGAAGCCACCTCGACGGCACTGTCGATCGCGACGATCCCGACGTTGAGGGACCCGTCGAACGCGAGCACGGACGACGAGTCGACGGTGATCCCCCGCCCGACCTCCATGATGTGCAGGTGCTGCGCGAAGTTCGCGAGATACACGACCCCGCTCCCCTTGCACCGCATGAGTTCGAGCCGCTCCCCGGTCATCCGCTCGACGTTGCGCCACCCCCGGTCCCGGTACTGGCTGTCGAACTGGACGTCGCCCTCGAAGGCGACCATGGCCCCCTGCCGCGCGAGGATCGCCCCGCGCCCGCGCGAGACGTCCGTCTTGAGGAGCTGCGGGTTCTGGAGGGTGTAGCGCTCGGTGGACTCCACCGGAATGTGCGCGAAGAGTGTGCTGTGCATGTCGTTCGTGGCTCCCCTCAGCCCCGGATCTTGAATCGGTCGCCGGTGTCCTCGCTGGGCTGGACGACGACGAACCCCTGCCCCTTGAAGCCGACCTGGAAGGCTTCCCCGCTGCCCCGCCCGATCAGCGCGCCCGCCTTGATCGAGCGCTTGGCCTTCATGTCGAGCCCGTCGGTCCAGGCGATGAGCGCGTCGGGGTCGACGTACGTCTCGCGCTCCGCGCAGTCGAGGGAGATCGGCATTCCCCGGCTGACCAGCGCGACCCACCCGGTCCCCCGCACGACGAGGTTCGTGAGCCCGGACCCGGAGAGCTTCGCGAGCCCTTTGACGGGCTCGATCTTCAGCTCCAGCGAGGCGTCGCAGGCGAGCAGGGTGGGCCCGTTGACGGAGATCGCCTCGTTGTTCAGGTGCAGGACGAGTACGTCGCCGCCGTAGTCGGCGAGATACAGCTCGCCGTCGCCGCGGCACATCATCAGCCGGCCGCCCTCGCCGGTGACCATCTCCTCGGCGCTGCGCCGCAGGCTCGCGGGGGCGCCGTCGAACTGGACGTACCCGTCGTAGGCGATCATCGAGCCGGCCTTCGCGTACAGGTCCTGGCCGGTGACCATGGTGACCTTGAGCGTCTTGGAGCTGTGCACGCTCATCCGTACGCCGGCCGTCGCGGGCTGCTGCGCGTTCAGTGTCTGGAGGTCCATGGCTGCCTCACACCTCGAAGGGCTGGACGACGACGAAGTTGCCGGGGGCGCCCCGGAACTGGAGGTTGACGGCCTCCGCGGTCTGCCGGGCGTACCCGGAGCGGCGCAGGCGCAGCGAGGTCGTGGTGACCGCCTGCGCGCCCGCGGACCAGGCGATGACGGCGTTGCCGTCGACGTACGTGGCGGGGCCGACCGGGAGGACGACGGGGACGCCGCGGGTCTTGACGACGACCGCGCCCGTGCCGGAGAACAGCATGCTGAACAGGCCGCCGCCGGGCAGGCCCGCGCCCTCGATCCGGCGGACCTCCGTGTCGAGGGCCTCGTCGAAGGCGAGCACCCCGCGCGCGGACGTGTAGAGCTGCTCGCCCTGGAGGCGGATCACGAAGAGGCGGCTCGCCTCGTCCGCGAGGAAGACCTCGCCGTCGCCCGAGCAGCGCATGAGGCTCATGCCCTGGCCGGTGAGCTGTCCCGTCAGCTTGCCGAGGAGTCCCGAGCCCTTGTGGGCGAAGTCGACGTCGCCCTGGTAGGCGACCATGCTGCCCTGCTTGGCGAGGATGTTCGC
Source organism: Streptomyces niveiscabiei (assembly GCF_033794345.1). Taxonomy (NCBI): domain Bacteria; kingdom Bacillati; phylum Actinomycetota; class Actinomycetes; order Kitasatosporales; family Streptomycetaceae; genus Streptomyces; species Streptomyces niveiscabiei. Next base: position 155,813 of record NZ_JARAYJ010000020.1, on the reverse strand, counting down.
GCCCTTGGTGAGCGTCGCCCGCACAAGCTCCGGGTTCTGCTCGGTCCAGCGGTCGCCCACGGGGGCCTCGGCGTACTTGGTGAGCACCGCGCGGAGGCCGGCTTCGGGGGGTACGGGGGCGAGGGAGGCGGTGGCGCCGAAGGGGGCGCCGGGGGGTGGGGTGGTGCCCGGGGGTGTGGTTCCGGGGGGTGTGGTTCCGGGGGTGCCGAAGGGGGCGCCGGGAGGCGTCGTACCGGGGGTGCCGAAGGGGGCACCTGGCGGTGTCGTGCCCGGGGTGCCGAAGGGGGCTCCGGAAGGCGGGCCCGGGGGTGTCGTGCCCGGTGGGGTGAAGGGGCCGCCCTGGGGTGCGGGGGCCGTGGGGGTGGGCGGGGGCGGGACCGTGCCGGCGGGTGGGGTGTGGAGGCCGGCGGCGATGGTGGGGGCGGCGTGGGGGGCGAAGGCGGGGGCGGGGGCAGGGGCGCCGAAGGAGGGCGCGGGCGTCGGGGCCGGTGGGGCCGCGTGGGGTGCGGTGGGCACCGGGGCGCCGTAGGAGGGCTGGGCCGTAGACGCCTGGGCCTGGGGCGGTACGACGGCTGTCGTCGGAGGTGTCGGCGCTGCCGCGGGGGCCGTCGGGGGTGCGAAGGCGGGTGGGGCGAAGGCGGGGGCCGGGGGCTCGGGTGCCGGGGGCGGTTCCTCCTCCGCGACCTCGCCGCCGAAGTTCTTCAGCAGCGCTTCGAGGCCGCCGTCGAAGCCCTGGCCGACCGCCGCGAACCGCCAGACGTCCTTGAGGTAGAAGTCGCCGAGCATCACCGCGCGCTCGGTGGAGAACTCCGAGCCGTCGAAGGCGTACCGCGCGACCTCCTCGCCGCCGGCGACGATCCGCAGGTAGCCGGGGGCGATCTGCGACATCTGGCCGTCGCCGTCGATCGTCGCGGTGAAGGACAGCTTCTGGATCTGCGGCGGGACACGGTCCAGGGTCACCCGGAAGGATTCCGTGTCCCCGGCCTGCTCACCGAGGAGCTGGATGGACTCCTCGGGGGACTTCGGCTGGTTGAAGAAGACGAAGTACCGGTCGTCCGAGAGGCGTTCGTCGGCGTCCAGTCCGAAGCAGCTGATGTCGAAGGCCAGTCCCGGCGCCGAGATCCGTACCCCCACGTACAGATCCGTGCCCGCCGTCAGATCGGCGACCTTGGCCTTGTGGCCGCGTTGGAATTCCCTGGGCATGTGCAACGACCGTCCCCCACTCCGACTGCGAGTTCGTTCACGCCAGGCTATCCGCTGGCTCTGACATCGCAGGAAGTCGGTACAGACCCGGTACACGACACGCGCCCGGCGTCACTCCCCGCGCGCGCCCGGCAGGTGCGGGAGCCGGTCGGCGGAGACGACGCCCTCCAGGTACCCGCGCGCGCGTTCGGTGCGCGGGTAGGCCTCCAGCAGCCGCCAGAAGTCGGGCCCGTGACCGGGTACGAGGAGATGCGCCAGCTCGTGCAGGAGGACGTAGTCGATGACGTACTCCGGCATGCCCTTCAGCCGGTGCGAGAGCCGGATGCTGCCCTCCGCGGGCGTGCAGGAGCCCCAGCGGGTGTTCTGGTTGGTCACCCACCGCACCGAGCTGGGCCGCGCGCGCCCCGCGAAGTACTGCGCGGACAGCCGCTGCGCCCGCTCGGAGAGCTCGGCGTCGCCGGGGACCCGTTTGCTCTCCTGGGCGGCCAGCTTGTCGAGCATGACGCTCACCCAGCGCTTCTCCTCGGCCTCGGACATCCGGGCAGGGATGAGCACGACGGTGCGGTCGCCCTCACGGTACGCGGAGACCGTCCGGCGGCGCCGGGCGCTCCTGCGGACCTCGATCGCACTCGCCTTCGAGCCGCTCTGCGGCGCGTTCGTCGTGCTGCGCTGTGATGTTCCGGCGTGCAGTGGGTCGGCGGACACGCCCTGACGTTACCCGCTGCACACGGGAGAAGTCTTGACTCCGGGACGGTTCGGTGTCGTTCCCGTGGCGTCCGGGTGCTCCGAGCGGCCGACTTGTACGACTGATGCCGATACCTGTGGATAACTTTCGGCGGGTTTCCGCGAGGGTGGGCATGCTGAGGGTGACGGCCGGGACGAGGGTTCCGGCGAAGGGCCGGGGCCTGTGCGGGCCGGGCTCCGGGGCCGTGGTTCCGAGGGTCCGGGGTGCGCGGCCCGGGGTGGTGCGCCGGGGCGTGTGCCCGGGGGTGCGTGCCCCGGGGGTCTCCGAAACGTACGGCCCAGGTTTCATGACGACGACGGGGGTGGTGGCTGTGCATCCGAGGGTGAAGCCGGCGTTGCGGCGCGGGTGGCGGGATCTGAGCACCGTGCAGTTCGGGATGACCCCGGCACAGGCGCTGACGCTGGGTCCGCTGGACAGCGCCACCCAGGGGTTCCTGGATCTGCTGGACGGCACGCGGGGGCTGCCGCTGCTGCGGGAGGAGGCGCGGCGGCGGGACCTGCCGGAGGGCTATGTGGACGGGCTGGTGCGGGGGCTGGCCGGGGCGGGGCTGCTGGACGACGCGCGCGGGGGCGGGACGGAGGCGGACGCGCTGCGGCGCCGGGGCGAGGTCGTGGAGCGGCTGGGCCCCGACCTGGCCGCGCTGTCGCTGCTCGCCCCGGAGCCCGGCGAGGCGATGCGGCTGCTGGCGGCCCGGCGCCGCGCGCGGGTCCGGGTGCAGGGCGCGGGCCGGGTCGGCGCCCTGCTGGCCGCGCTGCTGTCGGGGGCGGGCGTCGGCACGGTCGAGGTGGCCGACGAGGGCCGGGTGGAGCCGGGTGACGTGGCGCCGGGCGGCCTGTCGGCGGACGCGATCGGCGAGCCCCGCCGCGACGCGGCCCGGCGTGCGGTGCGCGCGGCCTCCCCCGGCCGTCCGCCGTCCCGCGAACCCGGTCCCGAGCCGGGCTTCGGCCTGGTGATCCTCACCCCGCGCGACGACGTCGGCGTGTACGCGCCGGACCCGGCCGCCGCCGACCCCCTGATCGCCTCGGGCACCCCGCACCTGTACGCCGGAGTGGTGGAGGCGACCGGCGTGGTCGGCCCTCTCGTCCTCCCCGGCGAGACGGCCTGCGCGGGCTGCCTCCAGCGGTCCCGCCGCGACGCCGACCCGGCCTGGCTGCGCCTGCTCGCCCAGTGGCGCTCGGGGCACCGCCGTCCCACCCTCCCCTGCGATCTCGCCCTGGCCACCACGGTCGCGGGCCTCGCCGCCGGCCACGCCCTGGCGTTCCTGGACGGCCGGACCGCACCGGCGCACAGCACGCGCTGGGAGATCTCGGCCCCGGCGCTCCAGTGGCGGGCGCGGACGGTCGAGGCGCACCCGGCGTGCGCGTGCGGGGCGGCCGTCACCGGGAACCCCGAAGGGCCCTACCGGGTCCTTCTTGCCGAAGCTTCTCCCGATGTTGAGGAACACCCCGTGGAGGACTCGAGGGCGCACGAGACAATGGCAGGGCAACGACATTCGATGGAGTCACTCCGTCCGGCGAACGCGGCGCGGCCGGTGGGTACTTGGAGGGCGCATGTCTGATCTTCCCCGCAAGGCGGTCACCCGCACCGCCAAGCTCGCCGCGCTCCCGCTCGGCATCGCCGGCCGGGCCACCTGGGGCCTGGGCAAGAGGATCGTGGGCGAGTCGGCGGAGATCGTCGGCCGCGAGCTGCAACAGCGCACGGCGGACCAGCTCTTCAAGGTCCTCGGCGAGCTGAAGGGCGGCGCGATGAAGTTCGGCCAGGCCCTGTCGGTCTTCGAGTCGGCGCTCCCGGAGGATGTCGCGGGCCCCTACCGCGCGGCCCTGACGAAGCTTCAGGAGGCGGCCCCGCCGATGCCGGTCCGCACGGTGCACGCGGTCCTCGCGGAGCGCCTCGGCGCGGACTGGCAGGACCTGTTCCTGGAGTTCGACGACAAGCCGGCGGCTGCCGCGTCGATCGGCCAGGTCCACCGCGCGGTGTGGCGGGACGGCCGGGACGTCGCGGTCAAGGTCCAGTACCCGGGGGCGGGCGAGGCCCTGCTGTCCGACCTGAACCAGCTCAGCCGCTTCGCCCGGCTGCTCGGCCCGCTGGTCCCGGGCATGGACGTCAAGCCGCTGATCACCGAGTTGCGCGACCGCGTCTCCGAGGAGCTGGACTACGCCCTGGAGGCGACCGCCCAGCGCGCGCACGCGCAGGAGTTCACCGACGACCCCGACATCGTCGTACCCGCCGTGGTCCACCAGTCCGACCAGGTCCTGATCACCGAGTGGATCGAGGGCGTGCCGCTGTCCGAGGTGATCGCGGAGGGTACGGCGGAGCAGCGCGACCGGGCCGGTCAGCTGCTCGCGCGCTTCTTCTTCTCGGGCCCCGCGCGCACGGGCCTGCTGCACGCCGATCCGCATCCCGGCAACTTCCGCCTGGTCCCGGACGGCGACGGCTGGCGGCTGGGCGTCCTGGACTTCGGCACGGTCGACCGGCTGCCCGGGGGGCTGCCCCGGCCGATAGGCGAGGCGCTGCGCATGACCCTGGCGGGCGACGCGGGCGCGGTCTACGAGCAGCTGCGCGCGGAGGGCTTCGTCAAGGATTCCATCGACCTGGACCCCGGCGCGATCCTCGACTACCTGCTCCCCATCATCGAGCCGGTCCAGGCCGAGGAGTTCGCGTTCACCCGCTCCTGGATCCGCACCCAGGCGGCCCGCATCGCCGACCCCCGCTCCCCCGCGCACCAGCTGGGCAAGCAGCTGAACCTGCCCCCGTCGTACCTCCTGATCCACCGCGTCACCCTCAGCACGATCGGCGTCCTGTGCCAGCTGAACGCGACGGTCCGCCTGCGCGAGGAACTGGAGGAGTGGCTTCCGGGCTTCGCCACCGAGCCGGACCCGACCGCCCTTCACTAGCCCCCTCCGCCGCGCGGGCGCGAGCAGCCACAAGGGGCCGGCCCGAAACCGGACCGGCCCCACGAACAACCTCAGTCGTACGGTGCGTACGCCTTACTGCATGACGGCCATGGCCAGCGCGCGCCGGGCGCGCCGCGAGGCCCGCTCCGCACGCCGCTGCATCCGCCGCGCGGCGACCACACGAGCGGCCAGCCGCTCCTGCTCGGCCTCCTGCATGCGCTCGCGCATATGCGCACGAGCCAAGGCTTCTGGGATGAGTTGCATCTCTCGGTTCCTGTTCTGACGCGAGTCGTTCGCGCCGCTGGTGGTGACGTCTGTGTTCGCGGAGCCCACGGGCTCACTGGCGGACGGCTTCATCGGGGCCTGCTTCTGGGGGTCGTGCGTGAGGGGGCGGTCGATGGTTCCGGTGATGTTCATGCCGAGACCGGGTTCTTGCGCGGACGGCCACGCGGCCGCTTGCGGGCGACCACGACACCCTGCACGAACAGCTCGCCGCCCCAGACACCCCAGGGCTCACGCCGCTCCTTCGCCCCGGCGAGGCACGCCTCGATCAGGGGGCAGGTACGGCAGAGGGACTTCGCGTACTCCACGTCCGCGGGCGACTCGGCGAAGAAGACCTCCGGGTCGTAGGAGCGGCAGGGAACGGGTACGCCGAGGTTCTCGATGGCGTCGTCGAGCGCGGTGAGCGCGGTGAGGGGAGTCAAGGCGGGGTCCTCCTGGAGACCGGGCGGGGGGATCGTTTCGGAAGGCGGTACGGACGTTTCGTGCGCTTCGAGTTGCACGGTTTCGTCTTCCTCGTCTGTCGGACCGGCCCTGTTGGGCCGGTGTCGGCTTGTCGTCCCGAGGCTCCCTCTGCTGCCTGTCCCCGGTGGGGGGACAAACAGAAGGGCCGCGGATCCCGGATGGGGTTCCGCGGCCCTGAAGGCGCCGGCCTGATCGACGATCAGGCTGGATCACTCCAGGGATCTGGCCCGCGGAAGGCCCACATCTGGTGGTGCTGCGTCGTCTGCTTCGGGTTTCCGGCACCGGCTGCCGTAAAGACATAGGACAGGGCCTTTGCCTCTACTGCTTCCAGTGCCTTCATCGGTCGCTCGTCGCGGGCGGGAACGCTCGCGGGGGCGACGGAGAGCGACTCGGACCGGCCGGCGCGGAGGCCGGACAGACCGGTGCCCGGGTTCGAGGCGCCGAGGATGCACACGGAGACGACCGAGGGATCGGTCAGTTTGACGGTGCTGGTGAAGCGGGTCTTGTTGATGATCACTGGAATCGCCTCCTCTCGGCGTCTCGTGGACCGGGGGTGAACCCGATCCGGCGGATATGCAAGTACAACACGGATCAGGGCCCTTCGAGAAGGCCGCCGTTCCGGTGTCTAAGAACCTATGGGGATTGCCGGGGCATGCGCAAACTATTTTTTCGACGATTTCCCATCAGCCATCCCCTTCCTCCTCCGCACGGTCCTGACCTGCGCAGATGGCCAGGACATCGGTGCCGTACCGGTTGAGCTTGCGCTGGCCGACGCCGGGGATGCGCGCGAGGTCGCCCGGTTCCTCGGGGGCGGCCTCGGCGATGGCGACCAGCGTCTTGTCGGTGAAGACGCAGAAAGCGGGCTGTCCGGTGCGCTTGGCCTGGACCTCTCGCCAGGCGCGGAGGCGTTCGTAGAGGCCCTCGTCCATGTCGGAGGGGCAGTCGTCGCACCGCAGGAGTTTCAGCTCGCCGCCGTCGGTCAATGTGCGCCCGCAGATCCGGCAGCGCGCCGGCGTGCGCTGGCGCCGGGGGGACGGGCCGAGGGCGCCCGCACGGCCCGCCGTGGCCCGCAGGGTGCCGCGCTCGACGCCCCCTGAGGCGCCCGAGGCCGCCGTACGGCCCGCCGCGCTGCCGGAGCCGGGGCGCAGGCCGTCGAGGAAGCGGGAGGGGCGGCGGCTGGCGCGGCCTCCGGGCGAGCGGGCGAGCGCCCAGGAGACGTGGAGCCGTTCGCGCGCGCGGGTGACGCCGACGTAGAGCAGCCGCCGTTCCTCCTCGACCTGCTCGTCGGTGCGGGCGTAGGTGATCGGCATCATGCCCTCGGCGACGCCGACCAGGAAGACGACGTCCCACTCCAGGCCCTTGGCGGAGTGCAGGGAGGCGAGGGTGACGCCCTGGACGGTCGGGGCGTGCTGGGCGTTCATGCGCTCGTCGAGTTCGGCGACGAGGTCGGCGAGCGTGGCGTCCGCTTTGGCGGCGGTGAAGTCGCGGGCGAGGTGGACCAGGGCGGCGAGGGACTCCCAGCGCTCCCTGACGGCCCCGGAGCCCGCCGGGGGCGTTGTCGTCCATCCCTCGCCGGAGAGGACGGCACGCACCTGCGAGGGCAGGTCCACGGCGTCGTCCAGCGCGGAGTCGTTGTTCCCGAAGCGGGCGGCGGCGCGCAGGGAGGCGGTCGCCTTGCGGACCTCGGGCCGGTCGAAGAACCGCTCGGCGCCGCGCAGCTGGTAGGGGATGCCGGCGTCGGCGAGGGCCTGTTCGTACGTCTCGGACTGGGAGTTGGTGCGGAAGAGGATCGCGATCTCGGCGGCGGGGACGCCGGCCGTGAGCAGGTCGCGGATGCGGCGGGCGGCGCCCTCGGCCTCGTCGGGTTCGTCGGAGTACTCGGTGTAGGCGGGCTCGGGTCCCGGCGCGCGCTGGGAGACGAGTTCGAGCCGGTGGTCGGCGGCCCGGCCGCCGGCCTGGGCGAGGAGGCTGTTGGCGAGGCGGACGACCTGGGGGGTGGAGCGGTAGTCGCGGACCAGTTTGACGACGGTCGCGCCGGGGTGGCGGGTGCGGAAGTCGAGGAGGTGGTCGGGGGTGGCACCGGTGAAGGAGTAGATGGTCTGGCTGGCGTCGCCGACCACGCACAGGTCGTCGCGGTCGCCGAGCCACAGCTCCAGGAGGCGCTGTTGCAGGGGGCTGACGTCCTGGTACTCGTCGACCACGAAGTGCTGGTACTGGGCGCGGACCTGGTCGGCGATGTCCCGGCGGTCCTGGAGGACGGCGACGGTCAGCAGCAGGACGTCCTCGAAGTCGATGACGCCGCGCTCGCGTTTGAGGTTCTCGTAGGCGGCGTACACCTGGGCGAGTTCGGCGGGGTCGCGGGGGGCGTCGCGGCCCGCCTTGGCGACGGCCGGCGCGTAGTCGGCGGGGACGGTCTGGGTGACCTTGGACCACTCGATCTCGGCCGTGGCGTCCCGCAGTTCGCCGCGGTCGAGGCGCAGTCCGCAGGAGGCGGCGGCGTCGGCGACGAGCTGGAACTTGCGGTCGACGAGGCGGGGCAGGGGGCCGCCGACCGCCTTCGGCCAGAAGTACTGGAGCTGGCGCAGGGCGGCGGAGTGGAACGTCCGCGCCTGGACGCCCTGGGCGCCGAGCTGGCGCAGCCGGCCGCGCATCTCGCCGGCCGCGCGGTTGGTGAACGTGACGGCGAGGACGCTGGAGGGCTGGAGGACGCCCGCGCGGACCCCGTAGGCGATGCGGTGGGTGATCGCCCTGGTCTTGCCCGTACCGGCGCCGGCCAGCACGCACACCGGGCCGCGCAGGGTGGTCGCCACCTCGCGCTGCTCGGGGTCGAGCCCTTCGAGCACCGCGTCGGCAGAGTCCGGTGCCTGCGGGAAGAGAGGGGAGTGCGTTGCTGCTGTCACACCGCCATGCTGCCAGGTCTGCGGAGACGGGCGGGAAAGTTATCCACAGGCGTGGCCCGATTGTCGTACCACTGCGGCAGGCATCACGCCCGTACGGCTCCGGGGAGGGGAATGCCGGAGGATTCCCGTACGTTCCCCTGCTGCGAGGACACATCCCTGACCCGCCGAAGGAGCGCGAGAGACATGCCGGGCACTGTGACGATGTACAGCACCACGTGGTGCGGCTACTGCCGTCGGCTGAAGAGCCAGATGGACCGCGAGGGCATCGCGTACACCGAGATCAACATCGAGCAGGACCCGGATTCCGCGGCCTTCGTCGAGAAGGCGAACGGCGGGAACCAGACCGTGCCGACCGTGCTGTTCCCTGACGGCTCGACGCTGACGAACCCGTCGCTGGCGCAGGTCAAGCAAAAGGTCGGCGCGTAGGCGCGGACGCGCGAGAGGGGCGGTCCCGGTTCACCGGGGCCGCCCCTTTTCCGCGTGTTCTCCCGCGCTCAGATGAAGCTGCGGGTCGGCAGGGGCTTGCCGTACCAGAGTTCGATCAGGCGGGCCGCGATGGAGATGCCGTAGGGCGGCAGGACCTCGCCGGACTCGAAGGCGGCGCCCAGTTCGTCGCGGGAGAACCAGCGGGCCTCGTGGATCTCGTCGCCGTCGACGTCGATATCGGTGGACGTGGCGTGCGCGAGGAAGCCGAGCATCAGGCTGGACGGGAAGGGCCAGGGCTGGCTGGCGACGTACTCGACGCGGCCGACGGTGACGCCGACCTCCTCGAAGACCTCGCGGCGCACGGAGGTCTCGATGGACTCGCCGGGCTCGACGAACCCGGCGAGCGTCGAGAAGCGCCCTTCCGGCCAGTGGACCTGGCGGCCCAGCAGGAGGCGGTCCTCGTCGTCCGTGACGGCCATGATCACGGCCGGGTCGGTGCGCGGGTAGTGCTCAGCGCCGCAGGCCGGGCAGCGGCGGATGTGGCCCGCGGCGGCGATGACGGTGCGTTCGCCGCAGCGGGAGCAGAAACGGTGGGTGCGCTGCCAGTTCTCCAGGCCGACGGCGTGGACCATCAGGCCGACGTCGCGCGCGGACAGCAGCAGGCCGGCCTCGCGCAGGCCCGCGGGGCGCGCGGACTGGTCGATGCGGCCGGGCAGGGCGTCCTTCTGGAGGGCGAAGTAGCTGACGCCGTCCTCGTCGGTGCCCAGGAAGTAGCGGTGCGCCTCGGTGAGCGGCGCCTCGAAGGAGGGCGTCATGACGAGTTCGGTCCGGCCGTCGGGCGTCTCGTCGATGAGGACCTGTCCGCCGGAGACCACGAAACAGCGGGTGGTGGGGTGGCTCCACGCCGCGGCGAGCCACGCCTCGTCGAGCCGGTGGTGGGCGGCGCGGTCGATGCCGCTGGGTGCGGTGAGCGACACGGGCCGGTCGGCGTTCGGGTCGGTCCAGGTGGTCACGGGTACTTCCAACTCCCCCGGTGCGGCGGTTGGTTCGGCGGGACGTACGGCAGGGGCGGGTGCGGTCGGGTGTCAGGGCGCATGGCGCCAGGTGCGCGCGAGGTCGTCCCACAGGTGGGCGGTGGTCTCGACGCCCTTGAGGAGCAGGTCGAGTTCGACCTTCTCGTTCGGCGCGTGCCAGCCGTCGGAGGGGACGGAGATGCCCAGGAACAGCACCGGGGCGCCGAGGACCTCCTGGAGGTCGGCGGCGGGCCCGGAGCCGCCCTCACGCGTGAAGCGGACGGGCTGCTCGAAGGCGAGCCCCATCGCGCGGACGACGGACTGGAGCGCGGGGTGGTCGAGCGGGGTCAGGCACGGGCGCGTGGCGGGGCTGAAGTCGATCTCGCAGCGGATCCCGGCAGGCACCTGTGCGGCCACCCACGCGCGGACGGCCTTCTCGACGGTGTCGGGGTCCTGTCCGGCGACGAGCCGGAACGACAGCTTCACGAACGCGGAGGCGGGGACGATCGTCTTGCTGCCGGCGCCCTGGTAGCCGCCGCCGATGCCGTTGACCTCGGCGGTGGGCCGCGCCCAGACGCGCTCCAGGGTGCTGTAGCCGGCCTCGCCCTGAGCGGCGTACGAGTGCGCGGTGCGCAGCCAGCGCTCCTCGTCGAAGGGCAGTTCGGCGAAGAGGGCGCGCTCCTGGGCGGTGAGGTCGACGACGCCGTCGTAGAAGCCGGGGATCGCCACGCGCGCGTGCTCGTCGTGCAGGGCGGCGACGAGGCGGGCGACCTCGGTGGCCGGGTTGGGGACGGCGCCGCCGAAGGAGCCGGAGTGGATGTCCTGGTCGGGGCCGTGCAGGCGGATCTCGCAGTCGGTGAGGCCGCGCATGCCGGTGCAGACCGTGGGGGTGTCCTCGGCCCACATGCCGGTGTCGGAGACGATCACCGCGTCGGCGGCGAGGCGGCCGGCGTTGGCCTCGACGAGGGCGCGGAAGTTCGGGGAGCTGGACTCCTCCTCGCCCTCGATCAGCAGCTTCAGGTGGACGGCGGGGGCGGTGCGGCCGGTGGCGGCGAGGTGGGCTCGCACGCCCAGGGTGTGGAAGAAGACCTGGCCCTTGTCGTCGGCCGCCCCGCGCGCGTAGAGGCGGTTGTCGCGGACGACGGGGTCGAACGGGTCGGTGTCCCAGCCGTCCTCGCGGGCGGCGGGCTGCACGTCGTGGTGGCCGTAGACCAGGACGGTGGGGGCCTGGGGGTCGCCCGCGGGCCACTCCGCGTAGACGGCGGGGGCGCCGGGGGTGGGCCAGACCTCGACGACGGGGAAGCCGGTCGCGGTGAGCTGCGCTGCGAGCCAGTCGGCGCTGCGGCGGACGTCGGGGGCGTGCTCCGGCTGGGCGGAGACCGAGGGGATGCGCAGCCACTCGGCGAGGTCGCCGAGGAAGGCGGCCCGGTGCTCCTCGATGTACGCACGGACGACGCGGACGGCGCTGACGTCACTGACGGCGTTGTCAATGGGCTGGCTCATGTCCACGAGCCTATCCGGCCGCACCGACATCGTCGCCGGGCGCCCGGACCCCCGCCGGGGGCTGTCCGGGGGCCTCCCCACCCCGCAGAATCCGCTCCAGCGCGGCCCTTCCGGGCAGCTGCGGGGGCCGGACGACGTCTCCGGTCCTCACGTAGAGGAACGCCGCTGTGACGGATTCCACGGGAACGCCCTCCTGCTCGGCCCACGCGAGCCGGTACAGCGCGAGTTGCAGGGGGTCGGCGGTCCGCTCCCGGTGGGTCTTCCAGTCGACGATCTCGTACGACGCCGTCGCACCGTCGCCCTCCTTGTAGACGGCGTCGATACGGCCCCGTACGACGCGGCCCGCGAGGGAGAGCTGGAAGGGGGCCTCGACACGGTAGGGCGTGCGGCGTGCGTACTCGGTGCGCTCGAACGCCTCCTTCAGCTCCTCCAGGTCGCGTTCGTCGTCGATCTCCGCGTCCTCGGTGCCGGGCAGTTCCTCAGGCTCCAGCAGGGGCAGGGTGAGCGCCTCCCAGCGGGCCTCCACCCAGGCGTGGAAGCGCGTTCCCCTGCGGGCGGCCGGTTTCGGCGGCTGGGGCATGGGGCGGGCCAGTTCCTGCGCGAGGCCGTCGGGGTCCTCGGCGAGGCGCATGACCTGGGAGGCGGTGAGGACGGCCGGGAGGGGGACGTCGGTGACGGTCCTGCGCGCGCGCAGGAGTTCGCCGGTGAGGGCGTCGAGGTCGCGGTCCCAGGAGGCGATGGTGCGGGCGTCCTCCGGGGTGAGGGGGGTGGCCTGGTGGGGGACGGTGGGGGCGGGGTGGGGGGTGCGCGTGCGGGCCGGGGCGTCGTAGGGGTCCGTTGCGTCGTACGGCGGCGTTTCGTCGTACGGAGCCGTTTCGTCGTACGGGATCGTCTCGTCGTACGGGTCCGGGTCGTCGTACGGAGCCGGGTCGTCGTAGGGGTCGTCGTCCGGGGGCGGGGGCCAGTCGGGGTCCTCGTGGGCGTGGGGGGTGTGGACCGCGGTGGGGTCGTCCAGGTGGGCGAGGACCGTGTCGGCGGCGGCGCGGCGGCGGCGCAGGGCGGTGTCGTCGAGGGGGAGCGGCCAGGCGTGGTCGGCGGTGGTGTCCTGGAGGGTGGGGTTGTCCTCGCCGTCCTCGGGGGCGTCGGCCCACGCCTCGATCTCGCCGTGTCCGGCGGCGCAGTGGTCGTACAGGGCGGTGAGGAAGCCGGAGGGGCCGCGGGGCTTCTTCTGGGTGGGGCCCCACCAGTGGCCGGAGCCGAGCAGGAGGCTGCGCGGGCGCGTGAAGGTGACGTAGCCGAGGCGGAGTTCCTCGGTGTGCTGGTGGTCCTTCATGTCCTCGTGGAACGCCTTCATGCCCTTGGCGTCCCAGCCGGTGACGTCCGGGAGGGTGTCGGCGTCCCCGCGCAGGGCGTGTGGCAGGACCTTGGCCTGGGCGGTCCACTTCTCGCGGCCCTTGGCGCTGGGGAAGGTGCCGTCGACGAGCCCGGGGACGGCGACGACGTCCCACTCCAGGCCCTTGGACTTGTGGGCGGTGAGCACCTTGACGGTGTTCTCGCCGCCGGGGAGGGCGTTGTCGAGGCCCTTCTCGTACTGGGCGGCGGTGCGCAGGAAGGCGAGGAAGGCGAGGAGGGTGGCCTGGCCGTCGTGGGCGGTGAAGGAGGCGGCGACGTCGAGGAAGTTCGACAGGGTCTCGCGGCGGCGGGCGGCCAGGGCGTGCGGGGACGCCGAGAGTTCGACCTCCAGGCCGGTGACGGCGAGGACGCGGTGCAGGACGTCCATCAGCGGGTCGGACAGGGAGCGGCGCAGGTCGCGCAGTTCGGTGGCGAGGTAGGCGAAGCGCACGCGCGCGTCCGGCGAGAACGGCAGGCCGTCGTCGTCCCCGGTGCCCTCCAGGAACGTGTCCAGGGCGTCCGCGAGCGATATCACCTCGGCCGGGTCGGTGCCCTCGACGGCGGCGGCGAGGCGGCGGTCGGGGTCGCCGTCGTCGTCCGCGCGCGCGTGGGTGACGAGCCGTCGGGCGCGGCGGCCCAGGAGGGCGAGGTCGCGGGCGCCGACGCGCCAGCGGGGGCCGGTGAGGAGGCGGACCAGGGAGGCGTTGGCGCCGGGGTCCTGGAGGACCTCGCAGACGGCGACGAGGTCGGCGACCTCGGGGAGGTGCAGCAGTCCCGAGAGGCCGACGACCTCGACGGGGACGTCCCGCGCGACCAGGGCGCCCTGGATCTCGGCGAAGTCGGTCGCCGTGCGGCACAGGACGGCGATCTCGCCGGGTGCTCTGCCGGTGTTGACGAGGTGGGCGATGGAGTCGGCGATCCAGTCGATCTCCTCGGCGTGGGTGCGCAGGAGGGCGCAGCGGACCGTGCCGTCGCGTTCGGCGCCGGGGGCCGGGCGCAGGGCCTCCACGCCCGCGTGCATGGCGCGCAGGGGCTCGGCGAGGCCGTTGGCGAGGTCGAGGAGCCGGCCGCCGCTGCGGCGGTTCTCGCTGAGTGCCTGGCGGGTGGCGGGGCGGCCGTCGGCGTGCGCGAAGTGCTCGGGGAAGTCGTCCAGGTTGGCGACGGAGGCGCCGCGCCAGCCGTAGATGGCCTGGCAGGGGTCGCCGACGGCGGTGACGGGGTGGCCGGTGCCGCCGCCGAAGAGGCCCGCGAGGAGGATGCGCTGGGCGACGGAGGTGTCCTGGTACTCGTCCAGGAGGACCACTTTGAACTCCTCGCGCAGGATGCGGCCGACCTCGGGGATGCCGGCGAGGCGCGCGGAGAGGGCGATCTGGTCGCCGAAGTCGAGGAGGTCGCGGTCGCGTTTGGCAGTGCGGTAGCGGCGGACCAGTCCGGCGAGGTCGCGGCGGGCGGCGGCCGTCTCGGGGACTTTGCGCAGGTCGGCGTTGCTGAGTTTCGCGCCGTCCAGGGTTGTCAGCAGGTCGGCGTCCCACGCGCGCAGGTCGTCGGGGTCCACCAGGTGTTCGGCGAGTTCGGCGTCGAGCGCGAGGAGGTCGGCGGTCAGGTCTGCGAAGGACCGGGTGAGCGCCGGGTAGGGGCCCGGGGCCTCGCGCAGGACGCGCGCGGCGAGCTGGAAGCGGGTCGCGTCGGCGAGCAGGCGGGACGTCGGCTCCAGGCCGAGGCGCAGGCCGTGGTCGGTGAGCAGGCGGCCCGCGAAGGAGTGGTACGTCGAGATGACCGGCTCGCCCGGGGGGTTGTCCGGGTCGACGGGGTCGGGGTCGGTGACGCCCGCCGCGATCAGTGCCTTGCGGACGCGTTCGGCGAGTTCGCCGGCCGCCTTGTTGGTGAACGTCAGGCCGAGGACCTGTTCCGGGGCGACCTGCCCGGTGCCGACCAGCCACACCACGCGCGCGGCCATGACGGTCGTCTTGCCCGACCCCGCTCCGGCCACGATCACCTGCGGGGCGGGCGGCGCCGTGATGCAGGCCGTCTGCTCCGGGGTGAAGGGGATGCCGAGGAGCTCTTTGAGCTGCTCGGGGTCGGTGATGCGGGAGGCCATGCGGGGAAGGCTAGTGGGCGGCACTGACAACGGGGGACAAATCGGCGGGTGGGGCGGGAGATGCGCAGGTGGGAGGGGTGGTGGGGTCGGTCACAGGGGGCGTCCTCACTCCACCACGTGCCTGCCTTCCGGCCGTGCGCTGCACGACGCGCGGAACGCGCAGTGCGTGCAGTGCTGGCCGGCGTCGGGGGTGAAGCGTTCGTCGAGGACCTTGCCGGCGGCCGTGGCGAGCAGGTCGCCGACCCACTCGCCGGACAGCGGTTCCTGCGCCTGCACCTTGGGCAGCGTGTCGCCGCCGTCGCGCCGGGCGGCGCCCTGGCGGAGCTGGACGAGTTCCGCGCCGCCCGCCTCGGGCCGTACGCCGTCGAAGACCTCGTCGACGGCGCCCTCGCGCACGGCGAGCTGGTAGACGGCGAGCTGGGGGTGGCGGGCGACCTCGGCGGAGGTGGGCGCCTGCTTGCCGGTCTTGAAGTCGACGACGTACGCGCGCCCGTCGGTGTCGGCCTCGACGCGGTCCATCTGGCCGCGGATGCGCACCTCGTACTCGCCCGCTTCGAGGGTGACGTCGAAGTCGTGCTCGCTCGCCACGGGCGTGCGTCCCGCGCGGTCGAGCACATGCCACTTCAGGAAGCGTTCGAGCGCCACGCGCGCGTTGTGCTTCTCCTGGTCGGACTTCCAGGGCGCGTCGAAGGCGAGCGCGTTCCACACGGAGTCGAGGCGCTCCATGAGGACGTCGAGGTCGGCGGGGGTCCGCCCGGAGGCGACCTCGTCGGCGAGGACGTGGACGACGTTGCCGAAGCCCTGGGCGGCGGTCGCGGGCGCGTCGGCCTTCACCTCGCGGCCCAGGAACCACTGGAGGGCACAGGTGTTGGCGAGCTGGTCGAGGGCGCTGCCGGACAGGACGACGGGCTGGTCGCGGTCGCGCAGCGGGACCTTGCTCTCGGTGCGGTCCCACATGCCCCACCAGCGGTACGGGTGGGCGGCGGGGACCAGCGGGCGGCCGTCCTCGTCGGCGAGCGCGGCCAGGCGGGCGAGGCGGCGCGCGGCGGCCTCCCGGAGAGCGTCGGAGGCGCGCGGGTCGACCGTCGTGGCGCGCAGTTCGGCGACGAGCGCGGGGACCGACAGAGGGCGGCGGGGGCGGCCGGTGACGTCCTTGGGTTCGACGCCGAGTTCGGTGAGGAAGCGGGAGGGCTGGTCGCCGTCGTCGGCGGGCGCCTTCACGGCGGTGACGACGAGGCGCTCGCGCGCGCGGGTGGCGGCGACGTAGAACAGGCGGCGCTCCTCGGCGAGCAGCGCGCCCGGGGTGAGCGGTTCGGCGAGTCCGTCGCGGCCGATGCGGTCGGCCTCCAGCAGGGAGCCGCGCCGGCGCAGGTCGGGCCAGAGCCCCTCCTGGACCCCGGCGACGACGACCAGGCGCCACTGGAGGCCCTTGGCGCGGTGCGCGGTCATCAGGCGCACGGCGTCCGGCCGTACGACGCGGCGCGTGAGGGTGTCGGCCGCGATGTCCTCGGCCTCCAGTTCCTCCAGGAAGTTCAGGGCGCCCCGGCCGCCGGTGCGGGCCTCCGCGCGGGCGGCCGTCGCGAACAGCGCGCACACGGCGTCGAGGTCGCGGTCGGCGTTGCGTCCCGCCGCGCCGCCGCGCAGGGCGGCCTTGGCGAGCCGGCCGGGCCAGGAGGTGGGCGCCCACAGCTCCCAGAGCGCTTCCTCGGCGGTGCCGCCGTCCGCGAGGCGCGCGCGTGCCGCGGCGAGGAGTTCGCCGAGGCGCTGCGCCCCGCGCGCGTACGCGGGGTCGTGTGCGGCGAGCCGTTCGGGTTCGGCGACCGCGCGCGCGAGCAGGTCGTCGGAGGGTGGCGGCAGCGGGTTGCCGCCGGCCCGTTCCTCGTCGCGCAGCGCGCGCCCGAGGCGGCGGACGTCGGCGGCGTCCATGGCGGCGAGGGGCGAGGCGAGGAGGGTGAGGGCGGTCTCGGTGTCGAGCCAGACGGCGGGCTCGTCGGGCTCGTCGCCCCCGCTGGCCACGTCCGTGCGGCTCGTCGCCTCCGCCGTCGCGACCGCGCGCAGGGCCGTCAGCAGGGGGGCGACCGCCGGTTCGTGGCGCAGCGGGACGTCGGCGCCGTCGGTGTGCAGGGGGACGCCGGCTGTGCTGAGGGCACGGCGCAGGGCGGGTACCGAGCGGGTGCCCGCGCGCACGAGGACGGCCATGTCGCGCCAGGGGACGCCGTCCTCCAGGTGGGCGCGGCGCAGGATGTCGGCGATGTTGTCGAGTTCGGTGCCGGTCGTCGGGTACGTGTACACCTCGACGCCGCCGCCGTCACGCACGGGGGCGAGGGCGCGGTGGGCGCGGGCCTTGTCGGCGGGGAGGCGGGTGAGGGGCATGCGCTGGGCGAGCAGGCGGGTGGCGGTCAGGAGGTGCGCGGCGGAGCGGCGCGAGGTGCGCAGGACCTCGACGGGGGCGGGGGTGCCGTCCGCGCGCGGGAAGGTGTGCGGGAAGTCGAGGATGCCGTTCACGTCGGCGCCCCGGAAGGCGTAGATCGACTGGTCGGGGTCGCCGAGGGCGACGAGGGTGCGGCCGTCCCCCGCGAGCGCGCGCAGCAGCCGTACCTGCGCGGGGTCGGTGTCCTGGTACTCGTCGACGTAGACGGCGTCGTAGCGCGCCGCGAGGTGGGCGGCTGCCTCGGGGCGCTGGGCGAGGAGGACCGCGCGGTGGACGAGTTCGGCATAGTCGAGGACCCCTTGGAGGTCGAGGACGTCGAGGTACTCGGCGAGGAAGACGGCGGCGGCGCGCCAGTCGGGGCGTCCGATGCGGTCGGCGAAGGCGCGCAGGGCCTCGGGGCCGAGGCCGAGTTCGCGGCTGCGGGCGAGGACCGCGCGGACCTCGTCGGCGAACCCGCGCGTGGTGAGGCAGGCGCGCAGTTCGTCGGGCCAGCTCACGTGGGCGAGGCCGAGGCGCTGGAGGTCGAGCTGGCCGGCGAGCAGTTCCCGGACGGTGACGTCCTGCTCGGGGCCGGAGAGCAGCCGCAGGGGCTCCACGAACAGTTCGCTGTCCTGGTGGGCGCGCACGAGGGCGTAGCAGAACGAGTGGAAGGTGGTCGCCTGGGGTGCGCGCGAGGCGCCCATGCGCAGGGCCATGCGGTCGCGCAGTTCGACGGCGGCCTTGCGGCTGAACGTCAGGACGAGGATCCGCGCGGGGTCGCCGCCGCGCGCGACGCGGGCGGCGACGGACTCGACGAGGGTGGTGGTCTTGCCGGTGCCGGGGCCCGCGAGAACCAGCAGGGGGCCGGTGGTGTGGTCAACCACGGCGCGCTGCTCGGCGTCCAGACGAGGGGGAGCCTCGCGGGCCGGAGGGGTACGCACCAGTCGGTAGGCGCCACGGGTCCCCTGCCGTACCTGGGGGTGCGGCAGGCGCCCGGTGGAGGGAGAGGTGCTCACGTGGTTCGCCGGTCCTGGTGGGTGTGCTGGTTCGCCGCCGTCCGTCCGTGCCGGGCGGTGGTCTCGGGATGAGGGGGACGTGTGCGGCCGACGCTACGCCGGGGACCGGCTCCGGTGCGGGTCTTCCGGTCGGTCCCGTGCGCCTCGTACGGCTCGCACGCCCCTTGCCCCTCGAACGTACGTCATGTCCCGGGCGTGCCCCGGTTCACCCGGACGGCGCACAGGTTCTCCGGGGGCTCACGCGATGGCGGAAGCTGTCAGGTGTGACCGTCCGTGCCGCCGCCGTCCCAGCGCGCCCGCTTCATGTCGAGGCGCGGCAGATGGCCCTGGGCGGCGGCGTTCGCCGCTTTGAGCGGGGTGCCCTCCGCGCGGTACTGGTCCAGGGCCCGCAGTTCGTGTCCGGGCAGCAGGGCGCCGTCCGCGCGCACGACGCGCCACCACGGCACGGCGCCCCCGTAGAGGGCCATCACCCGGCCCACCTGGCGTGGGCCGCCCTCCTGGAGCCACTCGGCGACGTCCCCGTACGTCATGACCCGGCCCGGCGGGATCAGCTCGGCGACGTCGAGGACCCGCTCGGCGTACTCGGGCAGCGCGTCCGTGTACTCCGCGCGGGCGTCGTCGGGAAGGCTCTGCTCGCTCATCCGCCCCATCCTGCCGCACCGCACCGACAATGCGACGGGCCCGTGACGCTCGGTGGACGTCGCCCCGGGAGGACGCTTCGGGCAGACTGTGCGCCCCGCGTTCGCACCCTGACATCACCGGATGTCGGTCGGGCATGCCACCATCGTGCGGGCGGTGACCGGTGATACGAGATCAAGAAGAGACGATGAAGCAGCAGGGTGTGCATTCCGACGACGCGGAGGGCACCTCTGACGGCGCATCGCGCCCGGACACAGACGAACCGCCCACGCGCGGGGGCTCGAAGGAGTACGCGGACGTGGCGCACGTGGACGAGGTGGAGGGCGACGAACCGCTGCTCCCCGCGCGCGTGCACCGTCCCTCGGACCTCATGCGGCTCCTGGTGGGCGTCCTCGCGGTCGTGGTGCTCCTGGCGATCGCCGCGTTCGCGCACGGCACGACCTCCGGCCTGGAGCAGGACATCAACAAGGGCACCGGCCAGGCGCCCGACCTGCTGATCAAGATTGCGGGTCTTGCGTCCAGCATCGCGATCCTCCTGGTGCCGGTCGCGTTCGCGATCGAACGGCTGATCAAGCGCGACGGGCTGCGGATCGCCGACGGCGTCCTGGCGGCCGTACTCGCGCACGGGGTGACGCTCGCCACGGACCTGTGGGTCGCCAAGGGCGCCCCGGACTCCATCCGGGACGCGCTCACCCAGCCCTCCCCCGGTGACATCCACGCCCTCACGGACCCGGTGCACGGCTATCTCGCACCGGTCATCGCCTATATGTCGGCCGTGGGCATGTCACGCCGCCCGCGCTGGCGCGCGGTGCTGTGGATCGTGCTGCTGCTCGACGCGCTGTCGATGCTCGTCACCGGCTACACGACCCCCTTCTCGATCATCCTCACGGTGCTGATCGGCTGGAGCGTCGCCTACGGCACGCTGTACGCGGTCGGCTCGCCGAACGTCCGGCCCACCGGGCGCACGCTGATGGCGGGCCTCAGGACGGTCGGTTTCCGCCCGGTGAGCGCCGCGCGCGTGGAGGCGTCGGAGTCCGGGGACAGCGACCGCGGGCGGCGCTACTTCGTCACCCTGGAGGACGGCGCGCCCCTGGACGTCACGGTCGTCGACCGGGAGCAGCAGGCGCAGGGGTTCTTCTACCGCGCGTGGCGCAATCTGGCGCTGCGCGGTTTCGCGACCCGCTCCAGCCTCCAGTCGCTGCGGCAGGCGCTGGAGCAGGAGGCCCTGCTGGCGTACGCGGCGATCGCCGCGGGTGCCAACGCGCCCAAGCTGATCGCGATGTCCGAGCTGGGCCCGGACGCCGTGATGCTGGTCTACGAGCACACCGGCGGGCGCACGCTGGACTCGCTGGCGGACGCGGAGATCACCGACGAGGTGCTGCACAACGCGTGGCACCAGGTGCGCGCGCTCCAGTCGCGGCGTATCGCGCACCGCAGGCTCGCGGGGGACGCGATCCTGGTGGATCGTTCCGGCACGGTGATCCTCACCGACCTGCGCGGCGGCGAGATCGCGGCGAGTGCGCTGCTGCTGTTCATGGACGTCGCCCAGCTGGTGACGACCCTCGGGCTGCGCGTGGGCGCGGAGCGGGCGGTGGCCTCGGCGGTGAGCGTGCTCGGTCCGGACGCGGTCGCCGACTGCCTGCCGATGCTCCAGCCGATCGCGCTGACCCGCTCCACGCGCTCCACGCTGCGCCGGCTGGCCCGGGAACGGGCCCAGCGCGAGCGGGACGCCGTCCTGGAGGCGTCCAAGCAGGCCAAGCAGGCCCGTCCGGAGGACGCGGAGGACCCGAAGGCGGTCTCCTCCGGAAAGGCCGCCAAAAAGACGCTGAAGGCCGAGGCGCGGGCCGAGAAGCGGGCCATAGACGAGGCGCTGGAGGAGGCCCGCGAGGACGACCTCCTCACCCAGATCCGGCACGAGGTGCTGCTCATCCGCCCGCAGGCACCGGTCGAACCGGCCCGCCTGGAGCGGGTGCGCCCGCGCACGCTGCTGAGCTTCATGGCGGGCGCCCTGGGCGCGTACTTCCTGCTGACGCAGCTCACCCACATCGAGTTCGGACCGCTGATCTCCAACGCCGAGTGGGGCTGGGTGGCCGCCGCGGTGGCGTTCTCCGCGCTCAGCTACGTCGCCGCGGCGATGAGCCTGCTGGGGTTCGTCCCGGAGCGGGTGCCGTTCCCGCGGACCGTCGCCGCGCAGGTCGCCGGGTCCTTCGTGAAGATCGTCGCGCCGGCCGCGGTCGGCGGGGTCGCCCTGAACACGCGGTTCCTCCAGCGGCAGGGGGTGCGGCCGGGGCTCGCGGTGGCCAGCGTGGGCGCCTCGCAGCTCTTCGGGCTCGGCTGCCACATCGTCATGCTGCTGTCCTTCGGCTATCTGACGGGCATCGAGAAGACTCCGTCGCTGACGCCGTCCCGTACGGTCATCGCCGGGCTGCTGACGGTCGCGGTGCTCGTCCTCGTGGTGACGTCCGTGCCGTTCCTGCGGAAGTTCGTCGCCACGCGCGTGCGCTCGCTGTTCGCGGGCGTCGTCCCGCGCATGCTGGACATCCTCCAGCGGCCCCAGAAGCTCGTCACCGGCATCGGCGGCATGCTCCTGCTGACCGCCTGCTTCGTGATGTGCCTCGACGCCTCGATCCGCGCGTTCGGTGACGAGTCGACGTCGATCAGCCTCGCCAGCGTCGCGGTCGTCTTCCTCGCCGGCAACGCGCTGGGCTCCGCCGCGCCCACCCCGGGCGGCGTGGGCGCGGTGGAAGCCACCCTCACGGTCGGCCTGATCGCCGTGGGCCTCCCCAAGGAGGTGGCCGCCCCCGCGGTCCTCCTCTTCCGCCTCCTCACCCTCTGGCTCCCCGTCCTCCCCGGCTGGATCGCCTTCAACCACCTGTCCCGCAAGGGCGCGCTGTAGGGCTGCGCGGGCGGGTACAGCGGCACGGAGACGCCGTACCGGTGCACCGCTACGCGCGGGCGCGCTGGTGGCGCCACCGCAAGCCGGACGACCAGGCACGCGCGCGGGAGAGCACGTGTCGCCGGCGCCCGCATGGATGCCGACCGGCACGTGCGAACGCGATCCGACGACGGCGGCGTCCCGTGGGACGGCGTGGGCCCGTGCCTCTCACGCCACCACAGGACACGGCCACGACCGGCCCGTGCCAAGGGCCAGGGCCAACCCGACCCCCTCGTACGGCGGCCTGAAGCACTCGGCCGGCTCCCCCGAACCGCCCGCGCCAGCGCCGCCCCGCCGCGCGAACAAGCCGTGCCCTGCGGCGGCCGACTGCTCACCTCGCGCGCGGGCAGAGCCGCAATCCACGCCGCCGACCCACACATGCGCACGCAGCTGATGGCCGCGCCCCCGCGTCCATGACCTCGTTGCCGACGCCCAGCACACGCGCACGCGCCTGCCAGCACACGAGCCCCTCTCCCCCGCGCGCGGAGGGCCGCACCCCGCCGTGTCCAGCCGCCGCCCCGCGAGGCCCTGTCCCGGTCCCTCGTACGGCTCCCGCCACGCGCGCAGGAAATCCCCCGCCCCCAGGATGGGAACCATGGCGAAACGTTCCGTCGCATGGGTCTCCGGTGTCGTGCTGCTGTCGTCCCTGACGGCGGCCTGCGGGGGTGGTTCCGGGGAGGAGGGCCCGGCGGGGCAGACGCTGGGGTGGAAGGACTGTCCGGCGCCTTCGCAGGCGGAGGGCGGAGGGAACGCGCCGTCTCCGCTGCCGGACGGCGGGACGTGGCAGTGCGCGACGATGCGGGCGCCACGGGACTGGTCGAAGCCGCACGGGGACACGATCGGCATCGCGCTGATCCGCGCGCGGGCGAGTGGTGACGCGGGCGAGCGAATCGGCTCGCTGGTGTTCAACTTCGGCGGCCCGGGCGGCTCGGGCGTGACCACCCTGCCGTCGTTCGGCGCGGACTACGACAAGCTCCGCACCCGGTACGACCTGGTGAGCTTCGACCCGCGCGGGGTCGGCCGCAGCGCCGGCGTGAAGTGCGAGAACGACCGGCAGCTGGACGCCTACTTCCAGCAGGACATGACCCCCGACGACGCCACCGAACGCGCCGGATTCCTGGCCGCCACCAAGGAGTTCAACGCGGCCTGCGAGAAGAACTCCCGGAAGATGCTCCCGCACGTGCGCACCACCGACGCGGCCCGGGACATGGACCTCATGCGCCAGGTCCTGGGCGACGACAAACTGTACTACTTCGGCATCTCGTACGGCACCGAACTGGGCGGCGTCTACGCGCAC
Organism: Streptomyces niveiscabiei; assembly: GCF_033794345.1. NCBI lineage: Bacteria > Bacillati > Actinomycetota > Actinomycetes > Kitasatosporales > Streptomycetaceae > Streptomyces > Streptomyces niveiscabiei. The sequence continues at coordinate 132,598 of NZ_JARAYJ010000020.1, read as the reverse complement.
CTGTTCCCGAAGAACGTCGGCCGCGCGGTCCTGGACGCGGTCGTCGACCCCACGCAGACCTCCGAACAGGGCGCCCTGGGACAGGCGAAGGGCTTCCAGCTCGCCCTGGACAACTACGCCGAGAACTGCGTCTCCCAGACCGAGGACTGCCCCGTCGGCGACACCGCGCAGGGCGTGAAGGACCGGATCGCGGGGCTGCTCAAGAGCCTCGACGCGAAGCCTCTGCCGGGGAACTTCCCGCGCGTGCTGACCCAGACCGCCGCCACGAACGGCATCGCCCAGGCCCTGTACTCGAAGGACTTCTGGGAGTACCTGACCGAGGGGCTGGAGCAGGCGTACGAGGGCGACGGCAAGGTCCTGATGCTGCTGTCGGACCTGATGAACGGCCGCAGCCCGAACGGCGAGTACAGCAACACGACCGCCGCCAACATCGCCATCAACTGCGCCGACGACAAGCCCCGCTACACCCCGGCGGACGTCGAGCGCCGGCTCCCCGCGTTCCGCTCCGCCTCCCCCGTCTTCGGCGACTTCCTCGCCTGGGGCATGGTCAGCTGCACCGGCTGGGCCGTCCCCGGCGCCGCCGACCACCCCGACGTGAGCGCGCCCGGCGCGGCTCCGGTCCTCGTCGTCGGCAACACCGGCGACCCGGCGACGCCGTACGAAGGTGCCCGCAGGATGGTGGAGGCGCTGGGCAAGGGCGTCGGGGTCGAGCTGACGTACAAGGGCCAGGGACACGGCGCCTACGACAGCAAGGACAAGTGCGTCCAGGCAGCGGTGAACACCTACCTGCTGAACGGGAAGGTCCCGGCGGCGGGAACCGTCTGCCCCCACTGAAACCTCAGGTCACAGGGTTATCCACAGGCTCGCACGGCGTCAGCTCGCTCCACCTACGATGGCTGCACAGCCGTTCGACGCACGGAGCGGACGGCACGAAAGCGGGGGGGTGCGCGATGGCGCGATTCGTACGGTGGGCCGCGTTGGGGGCGATCGCGGCGCTGGTGGTGGCCGGCTGCGGCGGCGGGTCGAAGGAGAAGGCGGACGACGGCGCGAAGGCGCCGGCGTCGGACGCTCCCGCGGCGTCCGGACTGCCCGTCTCACTGACCGGACAGAAGCTCGACTGGCGGCGCTGCACGGGGAGTTCGGCGCCGGGCAGCGCCTGGCAGTGCGCGACGATGAAGGCGCCGCTCGACTGGTCGAAGCCGGAGGGGCGGACGATCGACGTCGCGCTGCTGCGGACGAAGTCGAGCGGTTCGGAGGGCGAGCGGATCGGCTCGCTGCTGTTCAACTTCGGCGGTCCCGGCGGTTCGGGAGTCGACACTCTGCCGTCGTTCGAACCGGACTACACCACGCTGCGCGAGCGCTACGACCTGGTGAGTTTCGACCCGCGCGGGGTGGGTCGCAGCGAGGGCGTGCGCTGCCGCAGCGACAAGGAGATCGCCGCCGCCGAGAGCGTGGACGCCACTCCGGACACGCCGGCCGAGGAGCGGGCGTTCCTCCAGGACGCCGACAGCTTCGGCCAGGGCTGTAAGAAGGCGGCCGGTGAGCTGTTGTCCCACGTGTCGACGACCGACACGGCCCGCGACATGGACCTGATGCGCCAGGTCCTGGGCGACGACAAGCTGCACTACTTCGGCACCTCCTACGGCACCGAACTCGGCGGCGTCTACGCCCACCTGTTCCCGAAGAACGTCGGCCGCCTGGTCCTGGACGCGGTGGTCGACCCGACCGCCGACGCGGTGGGCCACGGCCGCAACCAGGCCCAGGGCTTCCAACGGGCGCTGGACAACTACCTGAAGTCGACCGGCCAGGACCCGAAGGCGGGCACCCGGAAGATCGCGGACCTGCTGGAGAGACTGGACGCGGATCCCCTTCCGACATCGTCCGACCGCGAGCTCACGCAGGCCCTGGCGGTCACCGGCATCGTCACCCCGCTGTACTCCGAGTCCGCCTGGCCGAGCCTGACCAGCGCGCTGGAGGAGGCCGAGGACGGCGACGGCACGGGCCTGCTGGCGCTCGCGGACGCCTACAACGAGCGCGACGCCTCGGGCCACTACAGCACGGCGACGCACTCCCAGCGGGTCATCTCGTGCCTGGACGACAAGCAGCGCCCGACGGCGGACGAGACGCGGAAGATCCTCCCGGAGTTCGAGAAGATCTCCCCGGTCTTCGGCCCCTTCCTCGCCTGGGACACGGCCGGCTGGTGCCACGACTGGCCAGTGGCCGGCCAGTACGAGACCCCGGAGGTCAGCGCGCCGGGCGCGGCCCCGATCCTGCTGGTCGGCAACACCGGCGACCCGGCGACCCCGTACGAGGGGGCCCGCAGGATGGCCGGCGAACTCGGCAAGGACGTCGGCGTACTGCTCACCTGGAAGGGCGAGGGACACGGCGCGTACGGCAGCGGCAGCGACTGCGTCGACTCGGCGGTGGACGCCTACCTGCTGGACGGCACGGTGCCGCGGGACGGAAAGGTCTGCTCATGACGGCGGCGGGGGCCTCCCCCACGCGTGGTGGGCGAGGCCCCCGCCGTCCGGGAGCGGGAGCCGTCTCAGTAGACCGGCTTGTGCGGTTCGATCTGGTTGACCCAACCGATGACGCCGCCGCCGACGTGCACGGCGTCGGAGAAGCCGGCCGACTTCAGGACGGCGAGGACTTCCGCACTGCGGACACCCGTCTTGCAGTGCAAGACGATCTTCTTGTCCTGGGGCAGCGACTCCAGGGCGGTGCCGAGGAGGAACTCGTTCTTCGGGATCAGCTTCGCGCCCGGGATGGAGACGATCTCGTACTCGTTCTGCTCGCGGACGTCGATGATCTCGATGTTCTCGCCCTCGTCGATCCACTCCTTGAGCTGCTTCGCGGTGATCGTCGAGCCGAGGGCGGCCTCCTGGGCCTCCTCGGAGACGACGCCGCAGAACGCCTCGTAGTCGATGAGTTCGGTGACCGTCGGGTTCTCGCCGCACACCGCGCAGTTCGGGTCCTTGCGGACCTTGACCTGGCGGTACTGCATCTCCAGGGCGTCGTAGATCATCAGGCGGCCGACGAGGGGCTCACCGGTGCCGGTGAGGACCTTGATGGCCTCGGTGACCTGGATGGAGCCGATGGACGCGCACAGCACGCCCAGGACGCCGCCCTCGGCGCAGGAGGGGACCATGCCCGGCGGCGGGGGCTCCGGGTAGAGGCAGCGGTAGCAGGGGCCGTACTCGGACCAGAAGACCGACGCCTGGCCGTCGAAGCGGTAGATCGAGCCCCACACGTACGGCTTGTTGAGCAGCACGCACGCGTCGTTGACCAGGTAGCGGGTTGCGAAGTTGTCCGTGCCATCGACGATCAGGTCGTACTGGCTGAAGATGTCCATCACGTTCTCGGCTTCGAGCCGTTCCTCGTGGAGGATCACGTTCACGTACGGGTTGATGCCGAGGACGGAGTCGCGCGCGGACTCCGCCTTGGAGCGGCCGATGTCGGCCTGACTGTGGATGATCTGCCGCTGGAGGTTGGACTCGTCGACCTCGTCGAACTCGACGATGCCCAGGGTGCCGACACCCGCCGCGGCCAGGTACATCAGCGCCGGCGAGCCCAGGCCGCCGGCGCCGACACAGAGCACCTTCGCGTTCTTCAGCCGCTTCTGCCCGGCCATCCCCACGTCGGGGATGATCAGGTGGCGGGAGTACCTGCGGACCTCGTCTACGGTGAGCTCGGCGGCCGGCTCGACCAGGGGTGGCAGCGACACGGGGACTCCGTTGGTCGGTCAATCACTACAGTTGTTCTCCCTGCAACACTGCCACGCGCTTCTTCATTCCGAGACACCTGTTCCGATCCGCGAGACGATCTCGTCCCAGTAGCCGGGCAGGGTCTCCCAGGGGTCGTCCCGGCCGCCCCGGTCGGAACGGTCGGTGAACCAGATGGTCGCCGCGCCCTGCCAGCGGGCGACCCTGAGGGCCTCGTCGAGATGCGTACGGGGCACCCCGTGCACGAAGTGGCAGAAGCGCTCCGGGGGATGCTCCGCCGTCCACTCCGCCACCTGCGACCAGCGGTAGTCGCTCCAGGCCCCGGAGAAGGTCACCAGCTGGTCGCCGTGCTCGGCGTATCCGGGGTGCGGGTGGGTGCCGTGGCCGAGGACCAGGTGGGCGTCGTCGGCGAACTCCCGCAGCGCGGCGGCCAGCAGGCCCGTGCCCGCGAGGCCGGCGCGCTCGGCGGGGCAGCGGTCCAGGAGGAAGCCGTCGACCCGGTACCAGCTCGCGTAGCGGCCCGCGTCGTCGAGGAGTTCACCCCGCGCGCGGGCGCCGTGTACGGCGTCGAGGCGGCCCAGGACGCGCACGCCCGCGTTGCGCAGCCGCCCGGCGGCCTCCAGGCAGTGCGGGTCGGGGCGCGTCCCGGGGCCGCCGGCGACGTCCAGGACGGCCCAGTGCAACGGCGTGCCCGGGCGGGCGAGTTCGCCCCACTCGCCCGGCGCCAGCAGGGGATGCGCGAGCCCGGGGACACCGAAGCCGGTGCGCACCCCGGTGCTCGCGCCGGTCACATGCGGCACGCGGCCTCCATCCAGATGTCCGCGAGGGACTCCTCCAGGTTGATCCTCGGCCGCCAGCCGAGCCGGTCGCGCGCGGTGCGCACGTCGGCCTGCTGCCAGCTCCCGCAGCCGTCCGGGTACGGGTACGCGACCGGCGCGACGGGGTCGTGCTCGTGCCGGGGGTGGCCGATGGCCGCCCGCATCGGGCCCGGGGGGACGTCGAGTTCGTGCAGCGCGCCCCCGTACCCGGCCACCCGCGCGAGGGTCGCGGCGGCGTCCCGCAGGCGTACGGCGCGGCCGGAGCCGATGTTGATGACACCCTGCGCGGCGGACAGCGCGGCGGCGTGCACCGCGCGGGCGACGTCCCGGACGTCGACGAAGTCGCGCTGCGCGCCGAGGCCCGCGAGCTTCAGCTCGCCGTCGCCGGACTGCATCGCGCGGCGCATCGCCTCCGCGAGGCGGCCCAGCGGGCTCCCCGCGGGCGTGCCGGGTCCCGCCGGGGAGAACACCCGCAGCACGACCGCGTCGAGGCCGGAGCCGAGGACGAGTTCCGTCGCGGCGAGCTTGCTCACGCCGTACGGGCCGCCGGGGCGCGGGACGGCGTCCTCCGCCGTGGACGAGCCGGGCTGGCTCGGGCCGTACTCGGCGCCGCAGCCGATCTGCACCAGGCGCGCGCCGCAGCCGCTGCGCCGCAGCGCCTCGCAGACGGTGGCGACGGCGACCGTGTTGTGCCGGATCAGCTCCTTCGCGCCGCCGCGGGTGGCGCCCGCGCAGTTGATGACGACCTGGGGGTGGACCGCGTCCAGGAAGCGCGTCAGCGCTCCCGGGCTGCCGGACGCGAGGTCGAACCGCACGTCGGCGTCGTCCCCGCGTCCGAGCGCGGTGAGCTGCGCCGCCGGGTCGGCGAGGAGCCGGTCCGCGACGAACCGGCCGAGGTATCCGTTGGCTCCGATCAGCAGAACCCTCATCGCGCCGCCCCCAGGAAGTGCAGGGCGCGGGTCGCTCCGGGTCGAGGCGTGGTCATCTGGTCTCTCCTTCGGGGGTGGTGCGGTTGCCCGCGGCGGGGTGGTGGGGCGCGCTCGCCACGCGCGTGGGGGGTGGCCGACGGGGGCCGTGCACGGGGGCGAGGCGCCGTCCGGCCGCCATGACACGGCCGACACCGGCGCGGCCGTACAGGGGGGCGGGACACTGGCGCGGGGCGTCGGGGAGCGGCTCGTCCGGTACGTGTTCGGCGCGGGCCTGCGGGAAGCCGGGGAGGCGAGCGCCGGAGCGCGGTACGGCCGTCGGGTGCGCGCTCAGCACGGCCGGTCCGTCCGCGCGTGGGCCGACGCCTTCGTGAGGGTGCGGGCCGTGTGGATCAGGAGGGTCGCGGCGGCGGCCGTGGCGGTGAGGGCGGGGAGCGCGGCGGGGCCCCAGGCGGTGACCAGGGTGTCGACCGGGACGGACAGGGCGTCGCAGCCGGGGAGGCGGCCCGCGAGGACGGTGGCCGGCGCGAGGGCCAGGGCGGCGGCAGCGGCGGACAGGACGACCGCGGGGGCGTGCGTGAAGCCGTGGACCGTGAGGAGGCGGGCGAGGAACAGGAGCAGGCCGAGGGGGACGACGCGCGCGTACTCGGCGGGTTCGCCCAGGACCGCGCCGCACAGCGCCGTGAGGCCCGTGAGGGCGGCCGTGTACAGGGCGACCGTGCCGAGCAGCAGCGGGCGTACGGCTCTGGCGAACTCGTCCAGGCCGCGGCTGCGGCACAGTCTGCGGCCCGCGCGGACGGCGAGGAGGTGGGCGCAGTACGCGGCAGGCGCGCAGGCGAGGGCCAGGGTCAGCAGGGGCGCCGCGGTCAGCGGCCAGGGGGCGTCCGGGGTGAGTCCGGGCGGGCCGTCGGGGCCGCCGGTGACGGTCGCGGCGAGGAAGCCGTCGCCGACGGCGGCGTACAGCAGGAGCCAGCAGGTCGCCGAGGTGGTCCGGTGCGGGACCGGGCGGGGGCGCCGGCGCGGGCTCAGCGGGCCGTGGCGCAGGACGGCGCGCAGCGCGACGGCGACGGCGAGGACGCCCGCGCCGAGGACGGCCTGCCGCTCGGCGCCGGAGGTGTGGTGGAGCCCGGCGACCGTCGCGGCGCACAGGGCGCCGGGGAGGAGGCCGAGCAGCGCCCACGCGGGGCGGGCGGGTGAGGGTTCGGGGGGCGCCTGCTGCGTCGCGGAGTTCTCTCTCGGCACGCGCGCGTACATCTCCTCGGCGAGCGAGAAGACGTCCCGGTGGCGCAGCCGCGCGGCGTCCCGGTCGGTGAGGCCCTGCGCCTCCAGGCCGGCGGCGATCTCCAGGGGGTCGACCGCGCGCTCACACAGTTCCCGGTGGCGGTGCAGCAGGGCCTTGACGGGGTCGACGCCGGTACGGCGGGGCCCTGCGGCGGTGTCGCGCGTCGCCGGGGAGCCGGGCGCCGTACGCCCCGTCTCCCCCGGCACCGGCCCGTGCCACTCCGGCGACGGCTCGTCCCACGCCCCCGGACTCCCCGGCGTCCCGGCCCGGTCGAGCCCCTCCAGCCCGCTCACAGGACCCCCTCCACCACCGAAACCGCCGTACACACGGGCCCCGGACCCACCCCCACGGGCGCGGCGGACACGCCGAACGCCCCACAGCCCCTGTCGCCCCGCGAGGCAGCGCCGGCCTCCGGCACCGCGCTTCCCCGAACAGCCGCACGCGCCCCGGACCGCGCGCCCTCGCGGGCACCGACCACAGCGCCGGCCTCCTCGAAGACGCCTCCAAGAACCGCACCACCGCCGCCCTCCGCGCCCCCACCGGCAATCCCGGCCGCCTCGAACACCTCGCCCCTCTCCGGTCCCTCCGCGACCGCCCACCCCGGCGCCCGGCGCCCCGCCCAGCGCCCCGCCAGATGCGCCTCCGCGGGCACCCCGAACGGCATCGGGTCCCCGTCCTCACCGACCACGACACGCCGGACGGGGCACCGGGACACGACGTCCAGATAGATCGCGTCGAACGCGGCGACGTTCTGCTCGACGGTGAACAGCTCCAGCGCGCGGGCCCGCGCCGCCGCACCCAGGCGCGCACGGCGCTCGGGGTCGCGCAGGAGCGCCACGCACGCCTGCGCGAGCGCCCGTGGATTGCGCGGCGGGACGACGAGCCCGGTGCCGCCTATCGCCTCGACGACGGCGCCGACGTCGGTGGAGACGGTGGCGCGCCCGCAGAGCATGGCCTCGACGAGCCCGTCGGGGAACCCTTCGACGACGCTGGAGAGGACGACGACGGAGCCCGCCGCGTACGCCTCGGCGGCGCCGGGGAGTTCGGGTCCGCCGGGTTCCTCGAAGGAGACGGGGTTGTCGCCGACGGCGTAGGAGCCGGGGGCCTCGTCGGGGAAGAGCTGGGCGGCCAGCGCGCGGCAGTGGCCGAGGTAGGCGGCGCCCTCGGCGTCGGCGGGCGTGCCGACGACGCGCAGCCGGGTGCCGGGCTCCTGCCTGCGGATCTCGGCGAAGGCGTGCAGGAGGGAGACCAGGTCCTTGGCGGGCTCGATCCGGCCGACCCATACGAGGGTGCGCGGGTCGGCGGTGTCCGGCGCCTCGCCGACCTCGGCGAAGGGGCGGGCGTCGAGCCCGGGGTGGACGGTGCGCAGCTTGGCCGGGTCGGCGCCGCACCGCTCCTGCCAGCGGCGCGCGTGCGCGTTGCCGGGCGTGATCCGCGCCGCCCCCCGGTACACCTCGGCGGCGAGCCGCCCGTGGAAGGCCGCGAGCAGGGCCCGTACGGGGGCGGCACCCCCGCGGCCGGCCGTGTCTCCGGCGCCCGCGTCGCCCCCACCGCGCGCGCCGTCGCCGTACGCGCCGCCCTCGAAACCCCCGTTCCCCGCCGGGCTCCCCGCGCTCCCGGTGTTCTCCAGATACTGCGTCCGCAACCGCACCCCGTACTCCGTCACAACGAGCGGCACCCCGTGGAAGTGCCCGGCGAGGAGGCCGGGAAGGGCCACGAGGCCGCCTGAGGTCGCGTGGCAGAGGTCGACGGCCCCGAGGGCGTCCTCGTCGTACCAGGGCAGCGACAGGGGCCTCAGGGCCCGTTCCAGGCCGTCCGTGACGGCGAGCAGGTCGGGGACGCGGGCCGCGTGGGCGGCGGGGCGGGCGCCCGGCGCGCGACAGGCGCGTTCCAGGGTGCGCACGGCCTGTTCGGAGCGGAGCGCGCCGGGCAGGCCGCCCTCGTCGCGGGCGAGTCCGGCGAGTGTGTACAGCGCGTTGCCGAAACGGTCCGCCTCAGCGGTGGAGGGGGACGCGGAGCAGATGGCCGCGGCCAGTTCGCCGTACGCGTCCAGGAAGCGCCCGCGTGCGCGGCGGCCGTGGAGGACGCCGTCGTCGCGGGGGTCGTCGGGGTGGAGCGTGTAGACGGCGAACTCGTGCTGCCCGAGCCCGCGCACGAGCCGGTCGCACCAGAGTCCGGTGTCACCGCCCAGATGCGGCCGGCCACCCTCCGTCAGCAGTCCGATGCGCACGAGCGCACCCCCGATCTCCCGTTCAGGGAGCCGTCGTTGACCCGACGGCTCACAGCGGGAAGAACGTATGCGGACAAGGTGGTGGTGCGGCGGACGGTTGTCCGTCGCACCACCAAAAGGGGTGAACGGTCGTAACTTTCCCGTGCGGGTCGCGTTCTGTCGCGCTAAGGGATCACACGGTCACCAACCGGCGGGCCGAAAATCACATGAAAGCGCCCCAGGGGGACACCCTGGGGCGCTTTGTCGGTTCAGGCCGCCGCCAGCTCCCGCCGTTCGGCGCGCCTGCGCGCGGCGACGCCCGGATCGAGCGCCGGTACGGCCGCCAGGAGCTGTTTCGTGTAGTCCTCGCGCGGCGAGTCGTACACCTCGTCGGCGGGCCCCTCCTCGACGATCCGGCCCTGCCGCATGACGGCCACCCGGTCGCTGACCTGGCGGACGACGGCGAGGTCGTGGGCGACGAAGACGAGCGCGAGGCCCAGTTCGCGCTGGAGCTCGCCCAGGAGGGCGACGACCTGCGCCTGTGTGGTGACGTCGAGCGCCGACACGGGTTCGTCGCAGACGATCACGCGCGGGTCGGCGGCCAGCGCGCGGGCGATGCCGACGCGCTGGCGCTGGCCGCCGCTGAACTCGTGCGGGTAGCGGTCGTAGTGGCCCGCTTCGAGGCCGACGCGTTCCAGGAGTTCCGTCACCCGCGCGCGGATGGCCTTCTCATCCTTCTCGCCTCGCGCGCGCAGGGGGTCGGCGATCGACTCGCCCACGGTACGGCGGGGGTTGAGGGAGGAGACGGGGTCCTGGAAGACCATCTGGACGACGGGGTCCACGCGCGTGTGCGCGTGTCCGTCGAAACGGATCTCGCCGGCCGTGGGCTTCAGGAGACCCACCAGCATGCGTCCCAAGGTGGTCTTGCCACTGCCGCTCTCGCCGACGACGCCGAGGGTCTCGCCCCGGCGGACGGTCAGGGAGACGTCGTCGACGGCGGTGAACGCCTTCTTGCCGCGACCGAACTCGCGCCTGAGGCCGGTGGCTTCGAGGACGACGTCGTCGGTCGCCCCGGAGACCGTGCGGCGCGCGTCCACGCGCGGGACGGCGCCGAGCAGCTCGCGCGTGTACGCGTCCTTCGGGGCGCCGAGGACGTCGCCGATCGTGCCGCGTTCGACGAGCCTGCCGTGGCGCATGACGAGGACGTCGTCGACGCTCTCGGCGGCCACGCCGACGTCGTGGGTGACCAGCAGGAGGCCCATGCCGGTCTCCTCGCGCAGCGTGTGCAGCAGATCGAGGATCTGGGCCTGGACGGTGACGTCGAGGGCCGTGGTGGGCTCGTCGGCGATCAGCAGGTCCGGTTCGCAGGCGAGGGCCATCGCGATGAGCGCGCGCTGGCGCATGCCGCCGCTGAACTCGTGCGGGCGCGACCGCGACCGGCGGGCTGCGTCGGGGATGCCGACGTGTTCGAGGACCTCGACCGCCCGCGCGCGTGCGGCACGCTTCGTCGCACGCGTGTGCACGCGGTAGACCTCGGCGATCTGGTCGCCGATCGCGTAGTACGGGTCCAGGGACGACAGCGGGTCCTGGAAGACCATCGCCGCCTTCCCGCCGCGCAGCCGGCGCAGCTCGTCGTCCGAGGCGTCCTGGACGGCCGTCCCGGCGACGGTCACAGAGCCGCCCACACGCGCTCCAGTGCCCCTGTGCAGGCCCAGGAGCGCCGAGGCGACCGTGGACTTGCCGGAGCCCGATTCGCCGACCAGAGCGAGCGCAGCGCCCTCCTGGAGGGTGAAGGAGAGGCCGTCGACGGCCTTCAGGGCACCGAACTCGACCGTGAGGTCGCTGACTTCCACGAGGCTCACGCGAGCACCACCCGTCGGTCGGCCACCGCGTACAGGACGTCCGCGACGGCGTTGGCGAGGACCACGAAGAACCCGATGACCAGGACCATGCCGACGACGACCGGGAGGTCGACGACGCTGACCGCGTGGACCAGCTCCTGGCCGATGCCGGGCAGCCCGAACAGCGTCTCGATGAGCACCGCGCCGCCCACCGCGCTGCCGAAGTCGTTGGCGTTGAGGGCGATGACCGGCGCGAGCGCGCCGCGCAGGGCGTGCCGTCCGATGATCGCCCGCTCACCGACGCCGTACGCGCGGAACGTGCGGATGTGGTCCTCGGCGAGCGTCTCCAGCATCGACGTACGCGTCAGGCGCGCGAAGTAGGCGGCCTCCGCGAGCGCGAGGGTGAGCCACGGCAGGAGGAGGTTCCAGGCCCACTGTTCGGGGTCGTCGGAGAAGTTGACGTACTGCGGGAACGGCAGCAGTTCGAGCTGTCCGCAGACGACGATCATCAGCAGGAGGCCGATGACGAAGACCGGCATGGCGATCCCGGCGAGGGTGACGCCGGTCAGCGCGCGCTCGGTGAACCGGCCGCGCCGCCACACCGACAGCACGCCCGTGCCGACGCCCAGGATCAGCCACAGCACCATCGCGCCGAACACCAGCGACAGGCTGACCGGGAGCTTGCCGAGGATCGTCTCGGTGACCTGCTGGCCGGTCTGGTACGACATGCCGAGGCAGGGCGCCGAGCAGTGCTCGACGGAGGTGCCGGTCGAGTAGTCGTGGCCGACGACGATGCCCTGGAGGAAGTCCCAGTAGCGCAGGTACAGCGGGTCGTCGAGCTTGAGCTGCTCGGCGACCTGGCGGACCTGTTCCGGCGAGCAGCGCGGGCCGCAGGTGATCTGGGCGACGTTGCCGGGGGTGACGTAGAAGACCACGTAGATGACCGCCGAGAGGGCGATCAGCGTGAGGACGACGCCGACCGCGCGGCGCAGGAGGAATCCGATGAGACCGTTCACTGCGCGGCCCCCTCGGCACTCTCGGCCTTCGCCTCCTGCTTGCGGCCCGTCCCGACGCGCAGGCGCGATGCCGCGCGCGGGTCGAGGGCGGTGCGGACGCCGTCGGCGAGGACCATGAGGACCAGCACCGTGACGAACAGGGCGCCCGCGGGCAGCAGCAGGTACTGCGGGGCGGTCTGGTACCAGACGTTGGCGGAGGTGAGCATCTGTCCCCAGGAGGGGGTGGGCGGCTTGACGCCGACGCCGAGGAACGACAGGGCGGCCTCGATGGCGATGTTGGCGGGCGCCATCAGCGCGGCGTACGTGATGACCGGCGCGGCGAGCCCGGGGAGGAGTTCGCGGTGCGCGATGCGCCAGGTGCTCCAGCCGCTGAGCCGGGCGGCGGCGACGTAGTCGCGCTCCTTCAGGCTGAGCGTCTGCGCGCGGGCGATCTTCCCGATCGTGCCCCAGGCGACGAACCCGATGACGAGCGAGACGAGCACCGGGCGCGGGAAGCTTTCGGGGACGACGGCCAGCAGCGCCAGCGCCATGATGATCAGCGGCATCGCGACGATGATGTCCGTGATCCGGCTCAACAGTTGATCAACCCATCGGTTGCCGAGTGCGGCCGTGACGCCGACGACGACACCGAGGACGACCTGGACGACGGTCGCCGCGAGCGCGACGCCGAGGGAGACGCGGGCGCCGTAGACGAGGCGGGCGAACAGGTCGCGGCCGGTCTGCGGTTCGACGCCGAACCAGTGGTCGGCGCTGACGCCGCCGAAGGAGCCGATGGGCACGCCGCCGCGCGCCGAGTCGACCAGGTCGGGGTGGTAGGTGGTGGGGTCCTGGCCCTCCAGGGCGGTGAGGAGGGGCGCGGCGAGCGCGACCAGGACCAGCAGGGCGACGACGGACGCCGCGACCATGGCGGCACGCTGCGCGCGCAGCCGCCGCCAGAACTGACGGGCACCCGAAACCCCCGGGGCGGCGGTGTCCGTCCCGGGGGCCTGGGTGGCGTGGAGTGCCTGACTCATGTTGATTGCTTGATCGTCATTGAGTGTGTGTATCGACTACTTGACCGCGACCTGCGAGATGTCCAGGACACCCGTCCAGTCACTGATCACGACGTTCCTGATGTCCTTGCCGTAGAGCCGCTTGTAGACGGGGTGGAACAGCGGGACGGTCAGCGCCTGCTCGCCGATCTTCTTGTCGAGGGCGCCCCAGCGCTTGGCGGCGGCGTCCAGGTCGGTCAGCTTGTTGATCGCGTCGATCTCGTCGTTGACCGACTTGTCGTTCAGCTGGGCGGAGTTGAAGTTCGCGCCGTCCTTCACGATCTGGCGGCCGTCGAAGATCGGAGCGAGGAAGGGACCGCCGGAGGGCCAGTCGGCACCCCAGTGGGCGAGGAAGAAGCCCGGCTCGGTCTTCACGCTCTGGACCGTGTCGGAGTAGTCGTTGTCCTCGAGCCCCTGGAGCTTGACGGTGATGCCGGCCTTCTTGAGCGCGTCCTGGATCGCGGTCGCGATCTCGGGGCTGGTCTCGAAGTTCTTGTCGTTGGAGTGCGTCAGCGTGACGGTCAGCCCGTTCGGGTGGCCCGCCTCCTTCAGCAGTTCCTTCGCCTTGGCGGCGTTGCCCGTCGCCCCGGCCGGGAAGAGGTCGTACGGGGTGTAGCCGAAGGACTTCTGGTTCGGCAGGTAGGTGGTGGCGGGCTCGGCGAGCGCGGAGCCGCCGGCCGCGTTGACCACGGAGGAGCGGTCGACGGCGTAGGAGATCGCCTGGCGCACCTTCGGGTCGTCGAACGGCTTCACCTTCGGGTTGAAGGCGATGTAGTTCGTGTAGCCGAAGTGACCGGTGCCCACGCGCGCGGCGAGGTTCTTGTCGCCGGTCACCTTCGCCAGCTCGGCCGGGCCGAGGTTGGTGTCCGTGGTGACCGCGGCGGCGTCCGCCCCTTGGGACGCGGACAGCCGCTGGTTGATCACCGCGGAGTCGAGGCCGGAGCGTACGTCGATCTTGTCCGGGTACGCCTTGCGCTCGGCGTCCGTCGCGGCCGACCAGTTGGGGTTGCGGTCCAGGACGACGTGCTCGCCGTTGTTCTCGTTCGTGACGACCTTGTAGGGGCCGGACGAGACGGGGTGCTCGATGTACTTGGTGCCGGTGTCCTTGGCCTTGGGGACCGGCGCGAACTGCGTCTGCGTCGCCAGGAAGGGGAACTCGCCCTCGGGCTTGTTCAGGTGGAAGACGATGGTCCGCGCGTCCGGCGTCTCGATCGCCGCGAGGCCCTTGGGGTCCTTGTAGGGGCCCTGGTAGTCGGCGGCGCCGACCAGCCAGTCCCGCAGATAGGGGGCGCCGCCGGACAGCTCGGGCGCGAAGGAGCGCTCGATGCCGTACTTGATGTCGGCGGTCGTGATCGCGGTCCCGTCCTCGTACTTGAGTCCCTCCTTGAGGGTGTACGTCCACACGGTCGCGTCCTTGTTGGGGCGGCCGGTGTCGGTGGCGAGGTCGGGGACGACCTTCGTGCCCTCGGCGCCGTTCTCACGGTTGCGGGTTGTGAGCGTGCGGAAGAGGAGGGACGGCACGTTGCCGCCGCCGGAGGTGTAGAGGCGCGCCGGGTCCAGGTTCTTCTGGGGGTTGGCGTTGAGCACCGAGAGGGTGCCGCCCTTGTGGGGCGTGGCGTCGGCGCCGGAGGAGCCCTTGGCGTCGTTGTCATCCGGCCCGCAGGCGGCGACACCCGCTGCCACGACCAGGCTGACGGACGCCGCGGCCACGCGGCGGGCTATGACGGACGGTTGACGCATCGGTGGGGGCCTCTCGATTGACCGGACCGGTCGGGTTGACCGGGCTGATTGTGTTGACTGTGAGGTTGATTCAGTGGACTGACTTGACCGGATCGCACCCCATCTCGACAGTCGTCCCGGTATTCGAGACAGATTGACGAGGAGTGAGACGATCGCGGACAGGCGTCTGCCCCGGCGGCGGAGAGTCGAAGAAAAGTGACCCTGGTCACGACATAAGGCTGGGGATCCGACGCGCGCACGCATGAGGGCGGGGCGTCAGCAACAGTGGATGTCGGCTACACAGAGCGCGGTCACGCCGATGAGCGCGAGCTCGATGGCTGCGCTGGCGACGGCATGACTAGACCACATGGGCAGAAATATGAACGAAAATCGGTGCGCATGTCAACGTGACTTATGAGCCGTTTGTCAACTGCCCGGGTACGCCCAGGGGTTGGGCCGGCAGCGGATCCCCTTGAAGACCAGGAACTTCGTCTGCTGCTGCATGACGGGAGCCAGGTCGCCCTCCTTGTCGCACGTCTCATGTCCGTACCCGAGCCGGTGCCCCACCTCGTGGTTGATCAGCATCTGCCGGTACAGGTACATCTGGTCGCCGTACGTCGGCGAACCCTGCGCCCAGCGGTACGCGTTGATCATCACGCGCTCGGTGGCGGTGGAGTTGCAGGACACGTTGTCCTGCGTGGTGTCCAGGCCGGACTTGTCGCACCAGAACGCGGTGGTGCCGGGACTCGCGAGCGTGATGACGAAATCCGGCCGTCCGCTGTAGATCCGCTCGAAGGTCCGGGCCCCGTTGTGCGCCCAACTCCGGTTGTCGTTCAGGGTCTTCTGCACGGCCTGCGCGAACAGTCCGCCGTCCAGCCCTATCCCCTGCTCGACGTCGACCCGGTACGTGTACTTCCGGCCCTTCCCCGGCGCCTTGTCGACGCCCGGCACCGCGTCGAACTTCCCCGACCCCTTGAGGTCCGCGGCCAGCGGGTACTTCACGGCCATCTTCTCGTCGTACGACAGCGGCTTCACGCCCGCCGGCGCGGACGGGCTCGGGAGGACGCCGACCGCGCCGCCCGTCTGCGTGGACCGTTCGCTCTGCGACTCGGTGCGGGCCGCCGTGTCGTCGCCGCCGTCGTCGGCGACCTGCCCGGCGACGACCACGGCGAGGACGGTGGTGACGGCCGCCGCGGCGATGCCGGTGAAGGCGCGGCCCTTGGCGCTCTTCGCCGGGGCCGGGGCTTCGGCGTCAACGTCGGGGTTGACCGGGTCGACGGGGTTGAGAGGTGTCGATGGATGGTCGATACCTCGATCAACATGGTCACGTCGATCAAGTTGGTCAATGAGTTCGACGTCCATATGGACGGCATGGGCAGCATGGACAGCCGTGTCCGCACGACCGGACCCGTTGACCACATTGACGGTATTGACTGCGTTGACCGCATTGACGGCACGACCGCCGCCGTCCACCTGACCAGCCCCGTCCCCGAACGCGTCCACATACTCCTGCCGCGGTCCACCTCCCACCCGCGGCCTCGGCACGACGGACGGCCGCCCCACGCCGCCCTCCCCCAGCGCACCCCAGCCGCCCCCGGCCTCCCGCTGCTCGGGATGCCCCCCGCGCACCGAGGGGTACCCGCGCGCGGGCGCCCCGTCGAGCGGGGGAAACCCATAAGGAGGCGTCCCCTGAGGAACACCCCCCTGGGGCGCGCCGTTCCCGCGATAGGGCCCCACGGAGGGCGCCCCGCTCTCGTGCCAGGACGCCTCGGAGTTGCGCGTGGGCAGCGGAGGCCGCTCGCCGGAACCGCCAGGCGAGGGGAATCCGCCCCGCGAGGAAGCAGCGCCCTCGACGGGAGCCCCGCCCTGCGTGGCCCCGGTCCCCTTCTTCGCCGGTTTCGGCGCGGGTCCCCGTCGGCTGTGCCGTCCCACGCGCCTCAGCTCCCGGTGTCGGCGTCGGCGGTCTGGGCGAGGAGGTCTCTGAAGGCGGCGGCGACAGCCTCCGGGTACTCCATCATCGCGACGTGCCCGGCGTCGGGCAGGGACAGCAGCCGGGAGTCGCGGAAGGTGCGCTCGGCCTTGCGGGCCATGCGGTAGCCGACGAGCTGGTCGCGGGCACCGTAGACCAGCAGCGTGGGGGCGAGGACGCGGGCGGCCTGGCGCCACATGTTGTGCTGGCCGCCGAGGGTGTAGGAGTTGACGAGCCCGCGCGCGGAGCGCGTCATCGCGTCCCAGAAGTACGGCAGCCGCAGCCGCCGCTCCATCTCCTCGACGGCGGCCTGGAAGCCCTCCGGCGTCACGCGCGCGGGGTCGCCGTAGCAGAGCGCCGTGACGCCCCGGACGCGGTCTTCCGGCGTCCAGTCGCGGCTGAGGCGGGTGAACAGGGCGGTCACACCGGGAACGGCGAGCAGTCCCGTCGGGAGGGCGGTGCGCTGGACGCGGATCTCGGGGAGGGCCGGCGCGACCAGGGTGAGCGTGCGGACCAGGTCGGGGCGGACGGCCGCGACGCGCGTGGAGACCGCGCCGCCCAGGGAGTTGCCGAACAGGTGGACCGGGCCGCGCCCCGAGGAGTCGAGGAGGTGGATGACCGCGCGCGCGTGCGAGGAGACCGAGTAGTTGCTGTCGTCCGGCGGCGGGGAGTCACCGAAGCCCGGCAGGTCGACGGCCTCGCTGTCGACGTCACCTTCCAGGCACCGCATCAGCTCCGACCAGTTCTGCGAGGAACCGCCCAGGCCGTGGACGTACAGCGCCGGAGGCAGCCCCTCGCGCGCGGGGGGCCGGGAACGGACTGTGAGCGTCGCCCCCGGCAGCCGCACCGACCTCAGGCGCTCGCCTTCCGCGACCCGGACGGGCAACGCCTTGGGAAAGACGTTGACGGGCGGCGGAGTTGGCACCTCGGTCGAAGACATGCGGCAATGTTACGAGACGATCACACCCCCTTACATGCGATCGCCGCCACAGAAGGCGTGACAGAACGCACAAGAGGAGAACGGAACCGATCACACGGGAACACGATCGGTCGGTGGACGTCCCGCGCACACGCGCGGGCTGACGCGACATGGCACCCGCGCGGGACGTCTCCTAGGCTCGAAAGCGACTCCGCACCACCCGGACCCATTCGGCACCACCCGGACCCATCGGCATCAGCCGGACCCCATCGGCACCGCCCGGAACCCCTCGGCTCCACACCGGCCCCCGGTGGACGCGAACCCCAGCGGAAGGGAGACCCGTCATGGCCACCGAACCCGTCGACCCCACGGATCCCGACACCTTCGAGCACGACGCACAGCGCGACGGACAGACCGACGTCGAGGCCCCCGAGAACGACGCCGCCGAACAGCGCGCGGAGCTGACCCCGCACCAGGACGACTCCCTGGAGGACGCGGACCCGACCCGCGCCGCCGAGGGGGACCTGCTGGAGCAGTCCCGAGTGGTCGCACAGGACGAGGACGACTACCGCTGATCCGGCCGGCCGCCTCCGGGAGGGCCGTCGAGAGCGCCTCGTATGCCCGGAACGTGCCGGGCCGAAACCCCTCGCGTCACTTCTGTGCGGCTTTTCCCGCCGCCCCGGTCCGTGAAATTCTGCGCTCGCACCGCGCACACCACGGTTACCGAAAAGTACGATGGCGGCGCGGCCAGCACAGCACACCGCATGTGGACGACTTTGGGAGGCGGCGTGACAGCCATCGAGCAGACTGAGGCTACGCGCCCGCGAGGCACGCGCTTGCCGCGCCGTGCCCGGCGGAACCAGTTGCTGGGCGCCGCCCAGGAAGTGTTCGTGGCACAGGGCTACCACTCGGCCGCCATGGACGACATCGCCGAACGCGCGGGTGTCAGCAAGCCGGTGCTCTACCAGCACTTTCCGGGCAAGCTCGACCTGTACCTGGCGCTCCTCGACCAGCACTGCGAGGCACTGATCCAGGCGGTGCGCACGGCACTGGCGTCGACGACCGACAACAAGCAGCGCGTGCGCGCGACGATGGACGCGTACTTCGCGTACGTGGAGGACGAGGGCGGCGCCTTCCGGCTGGTCTTCGAGTCGGACCTGACGAACGAGCCGGCCGTGCGCGAGCGCGTCGACAAGGTGACGAACGAGTGCGCCGAGGCGATCTGCGACGTCATCGCCGAGGACACGGGCCTCTCGCGCGCGGAGTCGATGCTGCTGGCCTCCGGGCTCGGCGGGCTCGCCCAGGTCGTCGCCCGCTCGTGGCTGCACAGCGACCGCAGCGTCCCGCGCGACCAGGCCGTCCAGCTGCTGGCCTCACTCGCCTGGCGCGGCATCGCCGGGTTCCCACTGCACGGGGCGGAACAGCACGGAGCCGAACAGCACGGGGCGGACCAGAACGGCGCCTGACGCGGACGTCACCGGCGCCACGGCAGCCCACCGACGCCACAGTTCGCGTTTTTGTTCCCGGACGGTGTTCGCTCCTGGCGTGGGTGGCCCGCGCCGTGTCCGTCGCCCCGCCGGGCTAATGTGTGCAGCGTACGGCGCGGACGCCCGCGCACTCACTGACCGTCGGAGGGACATAGCCGTGGAGGTCAAGATCGGCGTGCAGCACGCGCCCCGCGAGATCGTTCTGGAGAGCGGTCAGAGCGCGGAGGAGGTCGAGCGGGCGGTGGCCGAGGCACTGGCGGGCCAGTCGTCGCTGCTCAGCCTCGTGGACGACCACGGGCGCAAGGTCCTGGTCCCGGCGGACCGTCTGGCCTACGTGGAGCTCGGCGAGCCGGCTCCGCGCAAGGTGGGCTTCGGCGCGTAAGGCACAGGCACACGAGGGCCCGGCGACTGTCACAGTCGCCGGGCCCTTGATCGTTTCTTCACGGACGGAGCACATCTCCCGCACAGGGGAGGATTGCATTCCGCAGGTCACGGGTATGACGGCTACGACCTTGGTGCACCGGACGGCCGTACGGGAGGGACCCACATGATCTTCGAAGCGCTCGCCTCCGCGCTGCTCGGTCTGGTGCTCGCGTGGGCAGCGGTCCGCCGCCTCCCGCACCGTCTCCCGGCCGCCTCCCTGGTCCTGACGACCGGCACGGCCGGAGCCCTGTTCGGCGACTTCGTCACGCACACGGCGTTCGCCTCGGGCCTGCTGCCGAGCCTGCTGGGCGCGGTGGTGGTGGCGACGGCGTCCCTGTCGCTGCTGCTGCGCCCGTCGGCGGGGCGCCTGCGGGAGCGATCGATCCCGGCGTGACGGGGCCGGGACACCCGGGCGGGCGCGGACGACTCCCCGCGCCCCTGACGCCCTTTCAGGCCGCCGCTGTCAAGCAGCCAGCCCCAGCGCCGCCATCCGCTTCGTGTGCGCCTCGGTGATCCGCGAGAACATCCGCCCCACCTCCGCGAGGTCGAACCCGTCGGCCACCCCGCCGACCAGCATGGTCGACAGCGCGTCCCGCTCGGCGACCACCCGCTGGGACTGCGACAGCGCCTCCCCCATCAGCCGCCGCGCCCACAGTGCAAGCCGCCCGCCCACGCGCGGGTCGGCGTCGATGGCCGCGCGCACGCGCTCGACGGCGAACCCGGCGTGACCGGTGTCGTCGAGGACGGCGAGCACCAGCGCGCGCGTGTCGGAGTCGAGCCGCGCGGCGACCTCCCGGTAGAAGTCGCTGGCGATGGAGTCACCGACGTACGCCTTCACGAGCCCCTCCAGCCAGTCGGAGGGCGCCGTCTGGCGGTGGAAGCCGTCGAGGGCCGCGACGAACGGCTCCATGGCCTCGGTGGGCTCCGCGCCGATCTCGGTGATCCGGTCCCGCAGCCGCTCGAAGTGGTGGAACTCGGCGGACGCCATCTTCGCCAGCTCGGCCTTGTCCGCGAGGGTGGGCGCCAGCTTCGCGTCCTCCGCGAGCCGTTCGAACGCCGCGAGCTCGCCGTAGGCCAGCGCACCGAGGAGGTCCACGACGGCGGCCCGGTACTGCGGCTCGGTCGCCGCCCGGTCCCAGTCCTGGGCGGCGATGCCGGTGTGCTCGGGGGTTTCGGCGGACTCGTTGGCGTGGTCAGACGTCGTCATGAAACGCACAATAGTCCGCCGACGAGAGGCCGTGAGCCCCGCCGCCGAGCGGGGTCGCAGCCGTACGGTCGCGGGGGCCGAACCCCGGCCGGATCCTGTGAGAACGATGACGTGACCGAATCGGCCATCACATGTGCACGATTCCGGGGTATGGTGGTAATGCGCCTGCTGGTACCTCGTGTACTTCGCAGGCCCATGTATGAGGATGCCCGGTCGCTGGCCCGATCGGCTCCGACCCGACAGCCCTCCTGGTCCGTACGGCACATCGCGTACGGCGTCCGGAGGGACCCTCAGCGGTACGAGCGCTAGAGCGTCGGCAGAGGTCCCGTGCCCTACGGCTGGTCCGTAAGGCCGCCGACGTCCCCCGGCACGGTCCGTCAAAGACCCCCGCGCTCGCCTCGCACCGCGTACACAGAAGAGGCAGCACCCTGACTACGACGTTCAGAGATCTCGGAATCCTTTCCGAGACCGCCGAGGCCCTCGAAGCCGTCGGCATCATCAACCCCTTCCCCATCCAGGAGATGACCCTCCCCGTCGCCCTCAGCGGCACGGACATCATCGGCCAGGCCAAGACGGGCACCGGAAAGACGCTGGGCTTCGGTCTGCCGCTCCTGGAGCGCGTCACCGTCCCCGCGGACGTCGAGGCCGGCCGCGCCGCCCCTGAGGCGCTCACAGACGCTCCGCAGGCCCTCGTCGTCGTCCCCACGCGCGAGCTGTGCACGCAGGTGACCAACGACCTGCTGACGGCCGGCAAGGTCCGCAACGTACGCGTGACGGCGATCTACGGCGGTCGCGCGTACGAACCGCAGGTCGAGGCCCTCAGGAAGGGCGTCGACGTCGTCGTCGGCACCCCCGGGCGCCTGCTCGACCTCGCGGGCCAGAAGAAGCTCGACCTCAAGCACGTCCGGTGCCTGGTCCTCGACGAGGCCGACGAGATGCTCGACCTGGGCTTCCTGCCCGACGTCGAGAAGATCATGGACATGCTGCCGGCGCGGCGTCAGACGATGCTGTTCTCGGCCACCATGCCGGGCGCCGTCATCGGCCTCGCGCGCCGGTACATGTCGCAGCCGACGCACATCCGCGCGACCGCGCCGGACGACGAGGGCGCGACCGTCGCGAACATCGCGCAGCACGTCTACCGCGCGCACTCGATGGACAAGCCCGAGATGGTCGCCCGCATCCTCCAGGCCGAGGGCCGCGCGCTCGCGATGGTCTTCTGCCGCACCAAGCGCACGGCCGCCGACATCGCCGAGCAGCTGGAGCGCCGCGGGTTCGCCTCCGGCGCGGTCCACGGCGACCTCGGCCAGGGCGCGCGCGAGCAGGCGCTGCGCGCGTTCCGCAACGGCAAGGTCGACGTGCTGGTGTGCACCGACGTCGCCGCGCGCGGGATCGACGTCGAGAACGTCACCCACGTCATCAACTACCAGTCCCCCGAGGACGAGAAGACGTACCTGCACCGCATCGGCCGCACCGGTCGCGCGGGCGCGTCGGGTACGGCGATCACCCTCGTCGACTGGGACGACATCCCGCGCTGGCAGCTCATCAACAAGGCGCTGGAGCTCGACTTCAACGACCCGCCGGAGACGTACTCCACGTCCCCGCACCTCTTCGAGGACCTGAACATCCCGGCGGGCACGAAGGGTGTCCTGCCGCGTTCCGAGCGCACGCGCGCGGGTCTCGACGCGGAGGAGCTGGAGGACCTGGGCGAGCCGGGTGGCCGCGGTCGTGGCCGTGGCGACCGGGACCGCCGTCGTGGCTCCGATGACCGTGACCGCCGTGGCGGCCGGGGCGAGTCCGCGCCCGCCGAGGCCGGTTCCGAGCGCCCGTCCCGTACGCCGCGCCGCCGTCGCCGTACGCGCAACGGCTCGCCGTTGGAGCAGGGCGCCGCGCCTGCCGTGCAGCAGCAGCCGTCCGCCGTCGAGGAGACCGCCCCGGCCGCGCGTACGCCGCGCCGTCGGCGCCGTACGCGCGGTGGGGCGCAGGAGGAGTCGGCCGTCACGACGCCGGTGACGCCGCCCGTCGAGGAGACGCCGGCTGCCGAGGCCGCTGTCGACACCGCCGAGGGCAAGCCGCGTCGCCGTACGCGCACGCGCAGGGGTGACGAGCAGGGCCAGGCGCCCGTCGCGTCCGTGGTGGAGACCGAGTCGGCCGCTGGTACGACGCCGTCGGCGCCGGCCGCTGCCGAGGTCGCCGTGGAGACGGCCGAGGCGGCACCGCGTCGCCGTACGCGCACGCGTAAGGAGTCGACGCAGACTGTCGAGGCTCCTGTGGTCGCCGAGGTGGCGGCTGAGGCCGCCGCTGTCGTGGAGGCCGTCGAGGCGAAGCCGCGCCGTACGCGCAAGACGGCCGCCACCAAGGCCGCCGAGGCCGTCGTGGAGGCCGCTGAGGGTGTCGTCGAGGCAGCAGCCAAGCCGCGCCGTACGCGGAAGACCGCCGCCGCTCCGGTGGAGGCCGCTGAAGCGGTGGTCGACGCGGTCGAGGCCAAGCCCCGTCGTACGCGCAAGACCGCCGAGGCCGCGCCGGTCGCTGAGGCCGCCGCTGAGGCCGCGCCGCGCCGTACGCGCAAGACGGCCGCCGCCAAGGCTGCCGAGGCCGCTGTGGAGGCCGCTGAGGGCGCTGTCGAGGCTCCCACGCCGCGTCGGACCCGCAAGACCGCCGCCGCCAAGGCCGCCGAGGCCGCTGTGGAGGCCGCTGAGGCTGTCGTCGACACCGTCGAGGCCAAGCCCCGTCGGACCCGGAAGACGGCTGCGGCCAAGGCCGCCGAAGCCGTGCCCGTTGCCGAGGCCCCCGCCGAGGTCGCCGAAGCCGCGCCGCGCCGGACTCGCAAGACGGCCGCCGCGAAGGCCGCCGAAGCCGCCGTCGACACAGCCGAGGCCGTCGAGGCGAAGCCGCGTCGGACCCGCAAGACCGCCGCCGCCAAGGCCGCCGAGGCCGCTGTGGAGGCCGCTGAGGCTGTCGTCGAGGCAGCAGCCAAGCCGCGCCGTACGCGGAAGACCGCCGCCGCCGTGGAGACGGCTGCGGACGACGCCGTCGAGGCCAAGCCCCGTCGTACGCGCAAGACGGCCGCGACGAAGGCCGCCGAGGCCGCTGTCGACGCGGCTGAGGGTGTCGCCGAGGCTCCCAAGCCGCGTCGGACCCGCAAGACGGCCGCCCCCTCCGAGGCCCCGGCCGCGCCGGTCGAGGCCGCCGAGGAGGCCAAGCCGCGCCGCCGTACGACCCGGAAGGCGGCCACCGCCGCCGAGATCCCGGCGCAGGCGACGGAGGAGCCGGTCGTGAAGCCGCGCCGCACGCGGAAGGCCGCCGCCGTGGAGCCGACGGACGGCTGAGCAGCGACGAACGCCGACGGCCCGGCCCCCTCTCACGGGGCCGGGCCGTCGGCGTTTCCGAAGCTCCCCCGGCCCTCACCCCGCGCCCCCGCGGCCCTGACCCCCCGGATACCCTCCCCGAGTGACCTTCCCCCTGCCCCCCGCAGCCCGCCCCCTCACGCTCCGCACCCCGCGCGGCGACTTCGCGGCGATCGACACGCCCGCGCGCGCGAGCGTGCCCTACCGGGGTGTCGCCCTGCTGCTTCCCGGGTTCACCGGCAGCAAGGAGGACTTCCACTTCCTCCAGGGGCCGTTGGCGGCACGGGGGTATCGGACGGTCGCTGTGGACGGCCGGGGGCAGTATCAGTCGTACGGGCCCGAGGCGGACGAAGCTCCGTACGCGCAGGGCGAGTTGGCGAGGGACGTCCTTGCGCAGGCGCGGTTCCTCGGCGGGCCGGTGCACTTGTTGGGGCACTCGATGGGCGGGCAGGTCGCGCGGGCGGCGGTGTTGCTCGACCGAGTCCCGTTCCGCAGCCTGACGTTGATGTCGTCGGGCCCGGCGGAGATCTCCGACTCGCAGAAGCAGCGCGTCGCGATGCTGCACGAGGCGCTGGCCGTGATGAGCATGGCGGAGGTGTGGGAGGTGATCGTGGCGATGGGGCCGCCGGAGGACGTCGGCGGACCGGCGAAGGGCTTCGGCACACCGGAGTCGATGAGGAACCGCTGGACCGGACACCGGCCCGCCCAACTCCGCGCCACGGGACGCCAGTTGTGCACGGAACCGGACCGCGTGGACGAACTCGCCGCACTGCCCCTGCCGTTCCACGTCCTGTCGGGTTCGACCGACGACACGTGGCCGGTGCCTCTGCTGGACGAGATGGCGGTACGGCTCTCCGCGCGCCGGACGGTGATCGAGGGCGCGGACCACTCGCCGAACATGGACCAGCCGGCCTCAACCGCCCAGGCGCTGGCGGATTTCTGGGACACGCAGACGGCCACACAGACGGACACGCAGACCGAGCCGCGGACGGACGGGCAGACGGACGAGCGCGCGGACCGGCGGACGACCGGACCGGCGGACGAACGAGCGGACGACCTCGCGCGCGAGCCCAACTAACCCTGGCCGCCGAGGAATCAGTACTGCGTCTGGACGTGCTCCCAGAACCCGTCCCGCAGCGCCCGCCGCAGATCCGCCTGCCCGCGCAGCGAGTACTGGAGGATCCCCTCCGCCTCGACCAGTAGATCCTGGTCGACGGACCCCGGCAGGTACGGGTGCCCCGGCAGGAGTTCGGCGAGGCTCTCCCGCCCGCGCTCCACGAGCCACTTCGCCGCGATCTGCGCCCCCACGAACCGGACGTCCTCGCGCGTGGGCCGGTTCGCCGCCGGCCCCTCGTACGAGACGGCGGTGCGCCGCGACACGTACGGTTTGAAGAATTCGAGGTCCAGGGTGCGCTGGCTGTCGACCTCCCACAGCAGCGGCTCCGCCTGGTTGCGGCCCTCCGGCGCCTCGATCCCCCACAGGTGCACGCGCGCGCCGTAGCCCTGCGCGGCCTCGACCGCCGAGACGAGGTCCTCGTCGCCCCCGAGGAGGACCGCGTCGCTGATCGCGCGGTGCCGGGCGAGGGATTCGAGATCTGTACGGATCAATGAATCGACGCCCTTCTGTTGATTGTTCGCGTTGAGGTTGCCCAAGCGAACCTTGACGTCGGGAAGCTCCGCGATCGACTGCTGTTCGGCGGTGTGGATGCGGCGTCTGGCGCCGTCGTACCAGTAGACCCTGAGGAGTCGGCTGTCCGCGAAGACCTGGCGCGCGCGGTCGATGAGCGCCTCCAGGAGGCCCTCCGCGTCGAGGTCGAAGGACCTGCGGTCTTCCGTGCCGGCGATCAGGCGGCCCGCCGCGGCGTAGAGATACCCCGCGTCGACGAAGATCGCGTGTGTGGAGGGCGTCTTCGCAACTTCGGCGAGCACCCGTCTGAGCAGGTCGTTCGTACGGTCGAGGCGGTCCACGAGGGGCCCGAGGTCGTCACTCATCCTCCCCATTGTCCCGCCGGTCACGCAGCGAACACAACCGATCCCGTTCAGTCTTCCCTACTGCTTGGTAGTTAGTTGTTCGAAAAATTTCCTTAGCGTAGGGAATGTTCGTAACACGAGTCCCGTTGACTCCATACGTAACAGCGATTCTCCTCAGGAGGACAACCGACGAAGGGAGAAGCCATGCGCTTCGAAATTCTGCGACTCGACGACGTCGACGGCACGCCCGTGGACTGCACTGTCGTGGACGCCGCCTCCGTCAACCGGATCGTGCAGGACGCCGCCGCCATCGGGCAGCGGCTCTGGATCCGCCCGGCAGACCGCTCGGCGTCGTAACGCGCGAGCACACCACACTTCAGAGCCCCCGTACGGTGCCGACACCGTACGGGGGCTCTGTGTATGCACCAACTTCACGATGCATTGACCACCTGTACCACTCCATTGATGATCTGCTGCACCGCGATCGCCGACAGCATCATCCCGGCGAGGCGCGTCACCAGCACGACGCCTCCATCCTTGATCAACCTGATGATGAGCAGCGAGTACCTCATCACCAGCCACAGCACGGCGTGGATCGCGAGGATCGCGCACCACACGGACACCTGCGTCGCGACGCTGTCCGCCTTCTGCACGGCGAGGATGACCGACACGATCGCCCCCGGGCCGGCCAGCAGCGGCATGCCCAGCGGGACGAGGGCCACATTGACGTCCTTGGTCTGCTTCGGTTCGTCGCTCTTGCCCGTCAACAGATCCAGCGCGATCAACAGAAGCAACAGACCGCCCGCGATCATCAATGCGGGCACCGAGACATGCAGATAGTCAAGTATCTGGTGGCCCAGCAGGCCGAACACCGTGATCACCCCACCGGCGACACACACGGCCTGGAACGCCATCCGCTTCTGCACCTTCGCGGCCCGGCCGGAGGTGAGCGCGAGGAAGATCGGCGTGATCCCGGGGGGATCCATGATGACAAAAAGGGTGAGGAAGAGAGAGCCGAAGACAGCGACGTCGAACATGGATGGAGCAGCCTTGAGAGAGTTGACGGAAAGAGGAGGGAGGACAGAAGGGGAGGGCGACGGCAACGCGCCGACGACGGACCCCGAGCGCCCCGAACCCACGGACCAGCCGGCCCGAGCCGCAGCCCCGACCCCGCCGCCCCGGCGGAATCAGCCCCCGCCCGGCGAGACCGAACCCCGGTCGACCTCAGGCTCCCCCGGCCCCCGGCACCGGAAATGCCCCCCACGCCCGCCGCGTGATCTCCCCGTACACCTCGGGGTCGGTCGTGTACTCCCCCAGCACGCACGTCTTGCGGCTGCCGTGGTAGTCGCTGGAACCGGTCACGAGGAGCCCCAGTTCGCGGGCGAGCCCCCGCAGCCGTACCCGGGTCTCGGCGTCGTGGTCCATGTGGTCGACCTCGATGCCGTCGAGCCCGGCGGAGGCCATCTCGGCGATGGCGGTGTCCGGGACGGTGAGCCCCCGCTTGCTGGCGCCGGGATGGGCGAAGACCGTCACCCCGCCGGCCGCCTTCACCAACCGGATCGCCTCGAAGGGGTCGGTCTCGTGCTTGGCGACATGCGCGCGGCCCCCGTCGGAGAGCCACTGCTCGGTGAAGGCGTCGTCGACGGAGGCCACGACGCCGGCCTCGACGAGGGCGGCGGCGACGTGGGGACGCCCGACGGACCCGTCCCCGGCGATGCGGGCGACCTGCTCCCAGGTGACGTCGACGCCGAGTTCCCGCAGCCGCGTGACCATGGCCTTCGCGCGGGGCACCCGGTCGTCGCGGACCAGTTCGCGCTCGGCGAGGAGCGCGGGCTCCTCGGGGTCGAAGAGGTAGGCGAGCATGTGCAGGGAGACGCCGTCGATACGGCAGGACAGCTCGGCGCCGGTGACGAGGGTCAGCCCCTCGGGGAGCGCGGCGACGGCCTCGGCGTACCCGCGGGTCGTGTCGTGATCGGTGAGGGCGACGACGTCGAGCCCGGCGGCAGCGGCGTTGCGGACCAGCTCGGCGGGGGTGTCCGTACCGTCGGAGGCGGTGGAGTGGCAGTGCAGGTCGATGCGCACGGACGACTCCAGACGGGTGACTGACGGGACGAGGGTGACCTAAGAATAACCGTCCCGAAGAGTGCGATTGTCACACCTCAACTCGGAGGGCACCCCTTACCGACCCTCACACAGGCTCCTCCGACCCACAACCACCGCGTACACACACCACCCCGCCCCCACCCCCCTCACGGCCCCAACAACCGCGGCGACAGCGCCCCGCAAGGCACCATCTCCACCTCCGCCCCCGCATCCCGCAGATCCGTCAGCACCAGCTCGTCGTACATCAGCATCCCCGACTGCTCGGGCCACACCACGGCCCAGAGCCACATCCCCAGCGCCTCCCCCGCGAACACGGCCCGGTCGTCCGGCGCCCCGGTGACATGCCACAACGGCGTGGGCCGCCCCGCGGCGAGGACCTTGGCCTGCGGTGGTTTCTCGACGTCCAGGCGCGGACCGGGGTCGGGCCCGTCGATGCCGGCGTAGCGCGCCCCCAGCCCCACCCCCAGCTCCTCCGCGACGAGGATCAGCTCGCCGAGCCCGCCGAGGGGCCCGGGCCCCGTGCAGGCGACGGCCGTGGCGCGCCCCCCGCTGCGGTCGTCGCCGGCGCACGCGACCCCCGTGAACAGCCACCCCACGGGCAGCGGCCACGGCATCCACACGGGCACCTGGGTGCGGTGCACCACCACGCCGAGCGCCTCGACGCTGGGCGGGATCACAGGCTGGACCGGATGCACCGTGCCATGGTCAGCGCACTGCCAGGAATCGGCGAAGAGACCGGGAGCCCTGACCCGGCCACCACACTTCGGGCAACTGGGTTCGCCCCTCATAGGGCCCAACGGTCCTACCCTCACCGGTCCCCGTCAAGCGGCGATCACCCATCCGGGAACCCGGGCCCGCCCAAGTAGATGTAGCTTGCATTAATTAGTCGACCTAACTTACTATGTGTAAACACCAACCATCCACGCCGGGAGGGACACAGGAGATGAAGGACGACAGCACAGACCCGTTCGACGCGGGCGCGGGCGGCCTCCTGAAGCAGCCGAAGGCCGTGTGGGCGACGGCGGGCGCCTCGGTCGTCGCGTTCATGGGCATCGGACTGGTCGACCCGATCCTCCCGTCGATCGCCAAGGGCCTGGAGGCGACGCCGAGTCAGGTCTCCCTCCTGTTCACGTCGTACTTCCTGATCACGGCGTTCGCGATGCTGATCACCGGCTTCGTCTCCAGCCGGATCGGCGGCAAGAAGACGCTGCTGCTCGGCCTCGCCCTGGTCGTCCTGTTCGCGGCGCTGGCCGGCACCTCGGGATCGGTCGCCGAACTGGTCGGCTTCCGCGCGGGCTGGGGCCTGGGCAACGCCCTGTTCGTCTCGACGGCCCTCGCGGTCATCGTCGGCGCGGCGGCGGGCGGCAGCGCGGCGGCGATCCTGCTGTACGAGTCGGCGCTCGGCCTCGGCATGGCCTGCGGCCCGCTGCTCGGCGCGCTCCTGGGCGACGCGAGCTGGCGCTACCCCTTCTTCGGCACGGCGTTCCTGATGGCCGTCGGCTTCCTGTGCGTCTCGGTGTTCCTGAAGGAGCAGCCGAAGCCGGCGACGAAGACCTCGGTCCTGGACCCCCTGAAGGCGCTCGGCCACGGCGGCCTCGCCTCGGCGGCGGTCTCGGCGTTCTTCTACAACTACACGTTCTTCACGGTCCTGGCCTTCACGCCGTTCGTCCTCGACATGACGCCGTACAAGTCGGGTGCCGTGTTCTTCGCCTGGGGCCTGCTGCTGGCCCTGTTCTCGGTCGTCGTCGCCCCGCGCCTCCAGGCCCGGTACGGCTCGCTGAAGGTGCTCGGCGGTTCGCTGGTGCTGCTCGCGGCGGACGTCCTGGTCCTCGGGTACGGCGACCACGTCACCGCGATCGTCTGCACCGTCCTGTCCGGCGCGTTCATCGGCGTCAACAACACCGTCTACACGGAGCTGGCGCTCGGCGTCTCGGACGCGCCGCGCCCGGTGGCGAGCGCGGGCTACAACTTCGTCCGCTGGTTCGCGGCAGCGGCGGCGCCGTACTTCGCGCCGAAGATCGAGGAGTGGTCGGACATCCACATGCCGTTCGTGGTGGCGGCGGTGACGGCCGTGATCGGGGCGGGGGTCGTGGTCGTACGGCGGAAGGCGCTCACGCACGACGCGGAGGAGCAGGAGACCGCGCACGCGACGCAGGACTCCGTCACGGTCTTCGCGAACTGACGGTGAGTTGAATCACGTACCACGTCAGTCCAGCGGGACGGATCTCCGGGCCGGGTCCCGGAGGTCCGTCCCGTTCGTCAGCCACCGTTCCTGGAGCGCCTGCGCGCCGTGCACGCGTTTCCACGCGGCCTCGTTGGGGGTCATCGGCAGGAGGGGGAGGAAGTGCACGGGGTCGAGCGGGGCGTCGAGTTCGAGGTCCTCGACGAGACCGCCGGGTTCGGCGACGAGTACGGAGGTGAAGGGGGCGTCCGGCCACAGGGGCTCGCCGACGTCCAGCGAGGCGCCGGGGGCGACGACGACGCCCTCGACCTGCGGGGACGCGGCGAGGACGGCGAGCGGGCGGAGCACCTTGTCGGTGTCGGCGAGCCCTCCGCGCACCGAGAGGACCAGCTCCGCGCGGGGGCCCTTGAGGGGGTCGGCGAGCATGCTCGTGGGGTCGGTCATGGGGCCGGCGGACATGCCGAGCGTGGCGTAGCGGACGATGCCGTCCTCCTGGCGGAAGCGGAGGACCTCGACGCGGTCGGTGCCGAGGAAGGTGACCGCCGCGCGCGCGTCCGGCTCGCCCAGCGCGGTACGCAACCGGGCCTCGACCAGAGGGAGAACATCAACCATGTCGCGAGCATAGAACTCGTCAGTACGGGGCAAAGCAGCACCTTGACACTTCTGTCTGCTGATAGTCTTGCCGAGTCGTTCTGGGCAGCTTGCAGAAGCACGCGTATCGAGCCCGGACGACCTGGATCTCCCTTACGAGGGACCGGCCGGAGGAGGTGGGGCTGTCATGGATCGAAGTCACCCGTGCAGTACCACTCGCTCTTCCCGCCGCTGACGCGACAGCGTCCTTCTTTTCTTTCTCTCGCCTTCTGCGGAAGAGCACTTCGTTAGCAAGCCACCGCGACGGTGCGGTGCTCCCCGCTTTGTGGACGTGCCAAACATTCCACGCTCAGGACGTCCTCATTCCGGGCAGTTCCACCCGTCGGTGTGGCCATTCGTCACCGAATGCGTCACCGATGCGAAGGAGCCCTGCCATGTCCATGATCCACAACCTGCGCGCCGCGACGTCCCTGCGCAAGGACCGCAAGGCCGCCCCCCTGACCGGCCCGTACGACACGACCCGCGACCCCGCGACGCCGTCCGCCGTCGTCGACTGCGCGGTCTACCGCGACGGCGCGCGCGTCCCGTACGACCGGTCCCTCACCCCGCACGAGGCGATGCGTGAGGTGCGGCGCGACGGCGGGTTCGTGTGGATCGGGCTGCACGAGCCGACCGAGGCCGAATTCTCGGGTATCGCCGGGGAGTTCGGGCTCCACCCGCTCGCCGTCGAGGACGCGGTCCAGGCGCATCAGCGGCCGAAGCTGGAGCGGTACGACGACTCCCTGTTCACCGTCTTCAAGACGATCCACTACGTCGAGCACGAGCAGCTCGACGCGAACAGCGAGGTCGTGGAGACCGGCGAGGTCATGTGCTTCACCGGCAAGGACTTCGTCATCACCGTCCGGCACGGCGGGCAGGGTTCCCTGCGCGCCCTGCGCCACCGGCTCCAGGACGACCCGGAGCTGCTCGCGAAGGGGCCCTCGGCCGTCCTGCACGCCATCGCCGACCACGTCGTCGACGGGTACGTCGCCGTCGCCGACGCCGTCCAGGACGACATCGACGAGGTCGAGACGGACGTCTTCTCGCCGGGCCGCAACGGCTCGCCGCGCGGGACCGACCCGAGCCGGATCTACCAACTCAAGCGCGAGGTGCTGGAGTTCAAGCGGGCGGTGTCTCCGCTGCTGCGTCCGATGCAGCTGCTGAGCGAGCGCCCGATGCGGTTGATCGACCCCGACATCCAGAAGTACTTCCGTGACGTCGCCGACCACTTGGCCCGCGTCCAGGAGCAAGTCCTCGGCTTCGACGAGCTGTTGAACTCCATCCTCCAGGCCAACCTCGCGCAGGCGTCCGTCGCCCAGAACGAGGACATGCGCAAGATCACCTCCTGGGCCGCGATCATCGCCGTCCCCACCATGGTCTGCGGCGTCTACGGCATGAACTTCGACCACATGCCGGAACTGCGCTGGAAGTACGGCTACCCCATGGTCATGGCGGTCATCGTGACCATGTGCTTCGGCATCCACCGCACCCTCAAACGCAACGGCTGGCTCTAAGGTGACGTCATGACGTCCCCCCTGGAGCGCTTGGAGCGGGCCCTCGTCGAAGAGGCCACGAAGAAGTCGGGTCTCATCTGGGTCGAGGGCCAGGGCGCTCCCGCCCGCCCGCTCTGGCACGCCTGGCACGAGGGCGCGGCCCACGTCCTGGGCGACGGCCCCGGCGAACAGCCCCTGACAGGGCTGGAGGCCGGGGGCACGGCGGAGGTGACGGTCCGCAGCAAGGACAAGGGGGGCCGCCTGGTGACGTGGACGGCGAGGGTCGCCCGCGTGGAGCCGGGCACGGACGAATACGCCGCGGCGGTGGCGGAGTTGAAGACCAAACGCCTCAACGCCCCGGACGGCGAGGCCATGGTGGACCGCTGGGCGAGGGAGTGCAGGCTGCTCCGCCTGGAACCGACGGGCGAGACCCTCCCGATGCCGGAGGGCGACCTGGCGGCGAGCCCGGTCCCGACCCCGGCGACGACGCGACAGCCGGTCCCGGCGGGCGTACCGAAGCTGCTGTTCAGGAAGCGGAAGCGGAACAACCCCCGCTAAGAAGCCGGTAGTTGCTTCCCGTAGTCCACTGTTTCGTCCTCGGACGGCTCGGCGAGGGTGAAGTCCTGCCCCCATGCCGAGAACGCCAGCGAACCGGCGCTGCCCGCCCGTTGGAGCAGCAGGGGGTACGGCTCGCCGGTCAGGGAGACGTCGAGCGTGCCGCCCGAGCCCTTGTCGCCCGTGATTCTGATCGTGCGGGTACCCGCTTGTTCGTGGTGGCCGTCCTTGGAGAGGGAGCCGTGCAGGGTGAGCAGCCCGTCGAGGAGGAGGTTCTTGTCCGTGAAGCCGCTGAATTTCGTGTACGAGGGGTCCCCGGCCGGGACCTTCACGTACTTGCCGTCCAGCTTGCCGGCCGCTGCCGTCGCGTCGCCGTCCCGCTTCCAGAACTCGGCGTCGGCCTTGAGGAACAGCGCGTCGCCGACGCGCAGGAGCTGGAAGGTCGTCCCCTCGGCGGAGACGGACCCCGTGCCCCCGTCCTTCTTCAGCCGCATGTCGAGACGGTACGTCCGCCCACTGGTCACGACGGTCCCGGCGAGCCGCACCGCGTCGACCCCGGACGCCGCCGCCTTGGCCCGGTCCTGGATCTTGTCCGCGCCGAGCTTGCCGACCCCGTTGGTCCCCGCGTCGGGATCCTCGCCGCCGCACCCGCTCACGCCGAGGGCGATCGCGCACACCGCCCCGAGCAGCGCGGTGCGGGTACGGGCCGAAGAGGTTGCGGTCACGAAAGACGCTCGCTTTCGAAGGGGACGCGTGGGACGGCGTACGGCAGCGTACCGGGGTCGCGAAGACCCGGCGGACGCGGTCCTTCCGTACCCCTCACCAGCGCGTATCCGATCGGGACGGGCTAGCCTTAAGCCCTCCCGAGCCGACATTCCGGACCAAGTGAAGGAACCCCAGTCATGGCAGCCGGCGCCCCCCGGATCTTCGTCTCGCACCTCTCCGGTGTCGCCGTCTTCGACCCGAACGGCGACCAGGTCGGCCGCGTCCGCGACCTGGTCGTGATGCTGCGCACGAACCGCAGGGCGCCGAGGCTGCTGGGCCTGGTCGTGGAGCTGTCGACGCGCCGCCGTATCTTCCTGCCGATGACGAGGGTGACCGGCGTGCAGTCGGGCCAGGTCCTGACGACCGGCGTCCTGAACGTCCGCCGCTTCGAGCAGCGCCCCACCGAGCGCCTCGTCTTCGGCGAGCTCCTCGACCGCCGGGTCACGCTCGCGGAGACCGGCGAGGAGGCGACCGTCCTCGACCTGTCGGTGCACCAGCTGCCGTCCCGCCGCGAGTGGGAGGTGAGCCGCGTCTTCCTGCGCAAGGGGAAGCCCGCGAGCGCGTTCCGCCGGGCGAAGGGCGAGGCGGTGACCGTCGAGTGGGCGGCGATCGACGGCCTCTCGCTGGAGGAGGAGGGGCAGGGCGCCGAGAACCTCCTCGCGACGTTCGAGCAGCTGCGCCCGGCGGACCTGGCGAACGTCCTGCACCACCTCTCCGCGAAGCGGCGCGGCGAGGTCGCGGCGGCCCTCGACGACGACCGCCTCGCGGACGTCCTCGAAGAGCTGCCGGAGGACGACCAGATCGAGATCCTCGGGAAACTGAAGGAGGAGCGCGCGGCGGACGTCCTGGAGGCGATGGACCCGGACGACGCGGCGGACCTCCTCGCGGAGCTGCCGGAGGCGGACCAGGAGCGGCTGCTGTCGCTGATGGAGCCGGACGACGCGGCGGACATGCGGCGCCTGCTGACGTACGAGGAGCACACGGCGGGCGGCCTGATGACGACCGAGCCGATCGTCCTGCGGCCGGACGCGACCGTCGCCGACGCGCTGGCCCGCATCCGCGAACCGGACCTCTCCCCCGCGCTTGCCGCGCAGGTGTACGTCTGCCGCCCGCCCGACGAGACGCCGACCGGCAAGTACCTGGGCACGGTCCACTTCCAGCGCCTGCTGCGCGACCCCCCGTACACGCTGGTCGGCTCGATCATCGACGACGACCTGCGGCCCCTGGACCCGGACGCCGCGCTGCCGGTCGTCGCCGGGTTCTTCGCGACGTACGACATGGTCGCGGCGCCCGTCGTCGACGAGTCGGGGTCGCTGCTCGGCGCGGTGACCGTGGACGACGTGCTGGACCACATGCTGCCCGAGGACTGGCGGGAGACGGAGTTCGACTCCGGGGAGGGGGCGGTCAGCGATGGCGCCTGAGAAGACGACCAGGCCGAGGGTGCGCCTCGACCAGCCCCGCCCGCAGCGGCGGCGGTTCCTGCCGGAGTGGGACCCGGAGGCGTTCGGGCGGCTGTCGGAGCGGATCGCGCGGTTCCTGGGGACCGGGCGGTTCATCGTCTGGATGACCGTCGTCATCGTCCTGTGGGTGCTGTGGAACATCTTCGCGCCCAAGGACCTGCGGTTCGACAACTATCCGTTCATCTTCCTGACGCTGATGCTGTCGTTGCAGGCGTCGTACGCCGCTCCGCTGATCCTGCTCGCGCAGAACCGGCAGGACGACCGCGCGCGGGTCGACCTCGAACTCGACCGCAAGCAGAACGAGCGGTCGATCGCGGACACCGAGTACCTGACCCGGGAGATCGCCGCGCTGCGGATCGGGCTCGGGGAGGTCGCGACCCGGGACTGGATCAGGTCGGAGCTCCAGGACCTCGTCAAGGAGCTGGACGCACAGGGCGTATTCCCGGCGGAACGGTCACCCGCGCGTGACGTAGACGACCGTTGAGGGGCGTGCGGGGCGGCCTGTGCGGCGCCGTACCATCGTTGGTATGGCTAGCGAAGACGCGGTGCGCGAGGCACTGGCGACGGTGAACGACCCCGAGATCAACCGGCCCATCACCGAGCTGGGGATGGTCAAATCGGTGGAGATCGGCGCGGACGGCGCGGTCGCGGTGGCCGTCTACCTGACCGTCTCCGGCTGCCCGATGCGCGACACGATCACGCAGCGCGTGACGGACGCGGTCGCGGCGGTCGAGGGCGTCACCCGGGTCGACGTCACGCTCGACGTGATGAGCGACGAGCAGCGCAAGGAGCTGGCGACGGCGCTGCGCGGCGGGCAGACCGAGCGGGAGGTGCCGTTCGCGAAACCGGGCTCCCTGACGCGCGTGTACGCGGTCGCCTCCGGCAAGGGCGGCGTCGGCAAGTCCTCGGTGACGGTCAACCTCGCCGCCGCGATGGCCGCCGACGGGCTGAAGGTCGGGGTCGTCGACGCGGACATCTACGGCCACTCCGTGCCCCGCATGCTCGGCGCGGACGGGCTGCCCACCCAGGTCGAGAACATGATCATGCCGCCCTCCGCGCACGGCGTGAAGGTCATCTCCATCGGCATGTTCACGCCGGGCAACGCGCCCGTCGTGTGGCGGGGGCCGATGCTGCACCGGGCGCTCCAGCAGTTCCTGGCGGACGTGTACTGGGGTGACCTGGACGTCCTCCTCCTCGACCTGCCGCCGGGCACCGGCGACATCGCCATCTCCGTCGCCCAGCTCGTCCCCAACGCCGAGATCCTGGTCGTGACGACGCCTCAGCAGGCCGCCGCCGAGGTCGCCGAGCGCGCGGGCGCCATCGCCGTACAGACCCACCAGAAGATCGTCGGCGTCGTCGAGAACATGTCCGGCCTGCCCTGCCCGCACTGCGACGAGATGGTCGACATCTTCGGCACGGGCGGCGGCCAGCTGGTCGCGGACGGCCTGACCCGCACGACCGGCGCGACGGTCCCCGTCCTCGGCTCCATCCCGATCGACGTCCGCCTCCGCGAGGGCGGCGACGAGGGCAAGCCGGTCGTCCTGACCGACCCGGACAGCCCGGCGGGCACCGCGCTGCGGGGGATCGCGGGGAAGCTGGGGGGCAGGCAGAGGGGCCTTTCGGGCTTGTCCCTCGGGATCACACCACGAAACAAGTTCTAGTCGGCTCCACGGGAGCGAATCTTTCAGGGGCGCGGGGAACTGCGCGACCAGCCACCTCGAACCGGCACTCGCGCACAACCCCCAGCGCCCCACGGCGACTAGGCGTACTCGCCGACGTCCTTGATGATCGAGAACCCGAGCCCGTACGCGCTCATCCCCCGCCCGTACGCCCCGAGGTGCACCCCCTGCTGGGTGGACCCGGCGAGGACCCAGCCGAACTCCGACTCGCGGTAGTGGAACGGGGTGGGCACCCCGTCCACGGGGAGGGTGAGGGTGGACCAGTCCTCGCCGGAGAGGTCGTCGGCGAGGACCCAGGCCGTCTCCGTCTGCTGCTCCAGCCAGTCGTCGCGCAGGCTGTGGTCCATCTGGCCGGGCCAGGTGAAGGACAGCAGGCCGACGCCGGCGAGCCAGGCGGCGGAGGAGACCGACGTGGCCTCCAGGAGGCCCGTGCCGTCGGCGCTGCGCCGGGACGGGTTCGCGGCGACCGTGACGACGACCGCGAACTTCCCCCGGTCCTCACCGGCGGTCTCGTGCCGGACGGACGGCTCGTCGCCGTGTCCGATGGACCCGTGCTCGACCGCGCCGTCCGCGGCCGTCCCGACCTGCATCAGCCACCGGCGCCCCGTGTACGCCTCGTCGAGGCCGTACCAGGGGAAGGGCGCCTCCAGGAAGCCGTCCACGGCGCGCCGGGCGGCGGGGGCGGGTTGTCCGCCCTCCGCGACCGGCGCCTGCGCGACCGCTCGACTCGTCGTCTCCATGTGCCCGGACGCCTCCTCGCTCTCGGCGGACCCGTACGGCCCGCCCCCCTTCGGGCGCACACGTCAGGTCCGCACAACAACTCGGCAGCATATCCACCCGGGTGAGTGCCCGGGCGTACGGCTCAGGTGGCGTCGTAGTCGAAGGGGGGCCGCTCGTCGGTGTCCGGCTTCTTCGTGAGGTCGGCCCTGGGCGCGTCCGGCGTGGCGGTGTCCGGCTTGCTCATGTCGACCTTGCCGGGGGGCAGCGGCGTCGACGCGGACTCGGCCGTCGTGTGGACCGCGTCGGCGACCTCCGCCATCTCCTTCTTCAGGTCGAACCCGTTGCGGATCTCCTTCAGCCCCAGGTCGTCGTTGTCCAGCTGCTTGCGGATGAACGTCTTGGGGTTGAGGTCCTCGAACTCGAAGTCCTTGAACTCGGGGCCCAGCTCCGTACGGATGTCCTGCTTGGCGCTCTCCGAGAACTCGCGGATCTTGCGGATCGTCCGCGTCACGTCCTGGATGACCTTGGGGAGCTTGTCCGGACCGAAGATGAGCACGGCCAGGACTGCGAGGGTCACCAGCTCAAGCGGTCCTATGTCATTGAACACCTGAAGCTCCTTGCGATGTCCGCGGCCGGTGGCCCTCCGCGGTGCCTGCGGGTTCTTCCGTGGCCCGGGCCGCGTCCACGGTACCTGTCACACCTGGCGAACCGGTACCGCCCGGAGCATTCCGAACCGCCTCGGCCGGGACGTTTTCCGGGATGTTTGCCTGGCGGGAAGGGCGTACGGCGGTCCCCTGTGAGGTTTCCGTCAGTTCCCGCACGCACCCTTTTCTCACCCGCCGGCACTCCCCAGCACCAGCGACAGGCTCATCGTCTTGCCTCCGCGCACGACGGTCAGCCGCAGTTCGTCGCCGGGCCGGTGCGCCCTGACCTTGACGATCAGCTCGTCGCCGGAGTGCACGGGCTTGCCGTCGACCTCCGTGATGACGTCCCCGGGTTCGATCCCGGCGAGGGCCCCGGGGCCGCCGACGGTCACCGGCGGACCGGCCTCACCGCTGTCCGTCCGTACGCGCGCGCCGTCGCCCGTGTACGCGGTGTCCAGGATGATGCCGATGATCGGATGCGTCGCCCGGCCGTTGTTGATGAGTTCCTCGGCGATGCGTTTTCCCTGGTTGACGGGAATGGCGAATCCGAGTCCGACGGAACCCGACTGTCCCGTACCGGTATCCGAACCCCCCGCCGACCGAATCGCCGAATTGATCCCGATGACCCGCCCTCGCGCATCCAGCAGAGGCCCTCCGGAATTCCCCGGATTTATCGGCGCGTCCGTCTGCAACGCGTCCACGTACGACACGTCGCTCCCGTCCCCACCTGCGGTGATCGGCCGTTCCGTCGCACTGATGATGCCGGAGGTGACGGTGCCGGAGAGGTCGAAGGGTGCGCCGATGGCGACGACGGGATCGCCGACTTTCACTCCGTCGGAATTACCGAGCGGGAGGGGCGTCAGATTCCGTACGCCTTTGACTCTCACGACAGCGAGATCGTATCCGGCGTCCCGTCCGACGATCTCCCCCTTCACCGCCTGCCCGCTGTTGAAGACAACGGTTATGTCGCCGCCGCTCCCCGCGGGCTGCACCACATGATTATTGGTCAGGATGTGCCCGAGATCATCCAGTACGAACCCGGTCCCCGTCCCGGACTCCGAACCCCCCTTCACATGCAACGTCACCACACTCGGCAACGCCCGCGCGGCGATCCCGGCGACACTGCCGGCGTCCCGCGCGCCGGGCTCCGGCGGGGCCTGCGGCAACTCGATCCCCCCGATCCCGTGCCGCTCCAACTGCACCCCGACAACCCCGCCGACCCCGCCGGACACCAGCGCCAGCAACAGCGCCCCGGCGACAATCCCCTTCCGCCACTCCCTCTTCCGCTGCCGCTCACTCGGCACCCCCTCCCCGGTCTGCTGAAGCGGCGAGGCGGCCCAGGGGTCGTACCGCGCCCAGGGATCACCCTGCGCGCCCCCGGGATGCTGCACAGGAGGAGCGGGAGCCCAGGGGCCGGGCCGGCCGTAAGGGGGCGTGCTGTAGGCGTCGGGGGCGTGGAGGGGCTGGGGGGCGTCTTGGACGCCGGGCGCGGCATCGGGGGACGGCTCGGGTACGGGGGTGCCTTGGACGCCGGGCGCGGCTTCGAGGGACGGCTCGGGTACGGGGGTGACAGGCGCGTCCGGCGTGGCTTCGAGGGTGGGCTCCTGGGCGACGGCCACGGGGGCGTCCGGCGCTGCCGTGAGGACCGCTTCGGGTACGGAGGCTGCGCGGGCGTCCGGCGTGGCCTCGGTTTCCGGTTCGCCGCTCTGCCCCTTCAGCAACGACACCACCGGCCGCTTCCCCCGCTCGGGCTCCCGCAACGGGTAATCACCGTGCCCCTCCTCAGGCTGAGCAAGCTCGAAGTCGCCGCCGTGCCCGACCTCGCCGGGCTCCCGCACGCCGAGCCCCGAACGGCCGGGAGCCTCACCACGGCCCCCATCGACGGACGGCACCTCGGAATCGCCGCCAAGCCGGGCCTCCCCTTCTCCGCCGACCGCTCCGCCGGGCACCACCTCTCGCGCCACCCCCGACTCCCCGGCCCTCACAGCGCCTCCCGGCCCGCCGGGCCCCTCAACTCCCGTCTCTCCAAAAGCCGCCGCCCCTTCGACAGGCTCCCCAGCCCGGCGTTCACTCGGCTTCCCGTCCATGCTCTCCCCACCAGCCGACCGGAGCCGGACGCGTGGGGCGGCTGGTCGGACGTTGTCTGCGCGTCCGGCCGGGATGGCATGGACACGGGTTCTCGCTGGGATTCAACCAGGTCGGCCCGGACCTCGTCGTCGCGTCCGGCCGGCCGGACACTCCCCCGGGCTTTCCCGGCTTCCCGTACGTCCGAACCGGCCGCACCGACTCACCCGGGACCACCCTGATCGCCCTCGAAGGCACGTCGGGGCTAGGGCATGACCGTGGTGCCGGGGGACAGCAGCCCCGGGGTGGTGGGCCAGGACGCGGACAGTGGGCGTATCAGCGGCGACATCGCAGCCGCCCCGGCGACGACCGGCGCGGTCAACGCCCGCAGCGTCTCTTCGTGGCGCGCGGACACCGGCGTGGGAATCCCCGGCAGCAGCGGCGCGGTCACCTCGGTGGGCGCGGCGGGCGTGTCCCGCAGAACACCCTGGCCCCCCTGCGAGAGAAGCGGCCCGGCCGACCGGCGGCGAGGGGAACCCTCGGGAACGGCCGCCCCGGCAGCCCTGGACGGCGTCACATTGCTCCCCGCCCCGCCCCGCGCCTCGGTCGTCTGGT
This sequence comes from Streptomyces niveiscabiei, assembly GCF_033794345.1. Taxonomy (NCBI): domain Bacteria; kingdom Bacillati; phylum Actinomycetota; class Actinomycetes; order Kitasatosporales; family Streptomycetaceae; genus Streptomyces; species Streptomyces niveiscabiei. Next base: position 91,804 of record NZ_JARAYJ010000020.1, on the reverse strand, counting down.
CGATCGGCGCCGAACCGGTCACCCCGCCCAGCGCGATGGCGGCGAGCGACACGGCCCCGGCGGCGACGAACGCGAACCGCAGACTCCGCGACCGCTCCTCGTGCCGCCCGACGGAATGGACCCGGAACCCCTTCTCGGCGACGGAAGCGGAGAACGCGGCGGCGGTGTCACCGGCGGAGAGGGAAACGGCACCACCGGAGGCCCGCACAGAGGCGGCGGCATCCCCGGAGATCCGCACCGCCGCAGCGGCGTCACCGGACGCCCTCCCCGGCCCGGAAGCATCCCCGGCACCCCGCGCCGAAGCCGCAGCATCCCGTACGGAACCGGCAACCTCCCCGGCCCCCGCGTCAGCGCCAGTGCCCTCGCCGCGCCCCCCGTGCCCGTCGTCCGGCAGATACCCGAACTCGAACGGCTCCCCGGCCCGCGCCCCGAAGACGGGACCCCCGAGGACCCCACCTCGACCGAGCGCCCCGGAGCCCCCGAAGACCCCGGCGCCCGAGGATCCGCCGAACCCGCCGGAACCCCTGCCGCCACCGAGGGCACCGGAGCCCCCGCCGAGCCCCGCGAAGCCTCTGGACCCGAATCTGGCTCCCCGCTCACCGCCGAGGAGCCCGGCGCCGAGGGGACTTCCGCCGGCGGAGTCATCACCCCCGGGCAGCCCCTGGAGCCGCGCGAGGAAACTCTCGGACGGCGTCGGAGGAGCCACTTCGGAGAAGACACCCTTGAGCCGGCGCTGCGCGTCGACCTCCGCCTTGCACTGCGCGCAGGTCGCGACATGCGCGAGGACGCGCTCGCGCGCGTCATGGCCCAGCTCTCCGTCCACCAGGGCGGAGAGCCGGTCACCGAGATGCTGTTCCGCGTGGTTCACGGAAGGTTTGGGCCTGGAGCCACCGAGTCCACTCACGCGGTCGCGCCCCCTCCCCCCAGGACGGGGACGCGGGCCATGAACGTCCGCCGCCGCTCGGCCTCGCGCGCCTGCGGCGAGCGGTGCGCGAGGGCCTTGCGGAGCTGGGAGCGGCCCCGGTGGATGCGGGAGCGGACGGTCCCGAGCTTGACGCCGAGGGTCGCCGCGATCTCCTCGTACGACAGCCCCTCGATGTCGCACAGCACGACGGCCGCGCGGAACTCGGGCGCGAGGGTGTCCAGCGCCTGCTGGACGTCCGCGTCGAAGTGGGCGTCGTTGAAGAGCTGCTGCGGGGTCGGCTCCTTGCTGGCGAGGCGCTCCGCCGCGTCCTCCCCGAGGGAGTCGAAGCGGATGCGCTGCTTGCGGCGGACCATGTCGAGGAAGAGGTTGGTGGTGATGCGGTGCAGCCAGCCCTCGAAGGTGCCCGGCGTGTAGGTCGACAGGGAGCGGAAGACGCGGACGAAGACCTCCTGCGTGAGGTCCTCGGCGTCGTGCTGGTTGCCCGTCAGGCGGTAGGCCAGGCGGTAGACGCGTCCGCTGTGCGTGCTGACGATCTCCTCCCACGTGGGCGGAGTCCACGCCTGCCCGTCCGCGTCGGTGGAGAAGGTCGCGGTCTGGGCGTAGTCGCCGGCGTGGTTGCGGTCAGCGGTGTCGTTCACGGATTTCGGCCTGCCCGCCGATCCGAGAAAGCGCCGGAGCACTCCTCCCCGATCCACAGACTGGGCCGCACCTCCCCTGTCGGCTCTGGTGGTGTCCAGTGGAGCCCCTACCATAGCCACCTCGCCCGTTAGCTCCGGATAAGCGGTTTTACCTGAATTTGATCTGGGCTGATACGGCTCATACGGCTGCGTCCGCCCGGACTTGCCGCGCCACCCGTCTCCGTGATCCAACTGTGTCCCCCCATCACCGTTCCCACCCCTTCAAACGCGCGGTCCCATCTGCGGGTTCCCGCCCGCAACGGATACAGTCACGCCGAGGCACATCATGGGGAACAGGAGAGGGTCATTACCGGCAACCGGCAGGCAAGCTGGGCGTTCGCCGACGCCTACGCCGCCGAGGACGACGCGCTGCGCTGGGCCCGCGACCGGGCCCGTGAGGCAGGGCTGCGCTCGGTGTCGCCCAGCACGGGCGCCGCGCTGCGGTTGCTGGCCGCGACGGTCGACGCGAAGGCGGTCGCCGAGATCGGCACCGGCACCGGCGTCTCCGGTCTCCATCTCCTGCACGGCATGCGTACGGACGGCGTCCTGACGACCGTCGACCCCGAGCCGGAGCACCAGCAGTTCGCCCGGCAGGCGTTTCGCGCGTGCGGGTTCGCCAGCAACCGGGCGCGGTTCATCCCCGGGCGCGCGCTGGACGTCCTGCCGCGGCTCGCCGACTCCGGCTACGACCTCGTCTTCTGCGACGGCGACCGGCTCGAACTGCTGGACTACCTAGCTGAATCGTTGCGCCTGCTGCGGCCGGGCGGGCTGGTGGTCTTCGAGGGCGTCTTCGCCAACGGCCGTACCGTCGACTCCGGGCCCCAGCCGACGGAGGTCGTGCGCGTGCGCGAGCTGCTGCGTACGGTCCGCGAGAGCACCGAGCTGGTGCCGTCGCTGCTGCCGGTGGGGGACGGGCTGCTGTGCGCGGTCAAGCGCTGAGCGGCGACGTACCTGGTCGGTGAAAACGACAGCCCCGGCGCCGCACGCGATGCCGGGACTGTCGTAAGGGGCACTTTCTTGCGTCAGCTGACGACCTTGTTGAGGGCCTCGCCGAGCGCCGTGGCCTCGTCTGGGGTCAGCTCGACGACGAGCCGCCCGCCGCCTTCGAGCGGAACGCGCATGACGATGCCCCGCCCCTCTTTGGTCACCTCAAGCGGGCCGTCGCCCGTCCGCGGCTTCATGGCCGCCATGCTCGTTCCCCTTCCTGAAACCAGCTCACCGTCAAAGCCGACGGCCCCTGGGAGGGCACGCGCGGTCCTGCGTGGGACACGCGACACCGGCATCGAACACATTGCTTCCAAGCCATTATCCCGCATCTCAGGACCCGATGACCAACTTCGGACGGCATCGCTTGGGCAACGCGCGCGAGCAAAACCACCCAATTCGGCGGTGTGACTGCGATACTGCTCCGCCTCACCCCGTTAGGCCGTCCGAGAACGGGGCCGCATTCTTTGACGCAGGTCACACGCTCCGTCCGGTCCTCGGACGTCGAACTCCGCCATGCTGTGTGCCGGCGACGTTACTTTTCGATGCGGAGGGGACACTCCATGGCCGACAGCGTGCTGTACGAGGTGACCGACGGGCTCGCGGTCATCACCTTGAACCGTCCGGAGGCGATGAACGCGCTGAACGTCGCGACGAAGGTCGCGCTGCGGGAGGCCGCCGAGTCCGCCGCCGGCGACCCCGCCGTACGCGCGATCCTGCTGACCGCCGCCGGGGAGCGGGCGTTCTGCGTGGGCCAGGACCTCAAGGAGCACATCGGGCTGCTGGCCGAGGGCTCGGACGCCGTGATGAGCACCGTCGGGGAGCACTACAACCCCATCACGCGCGCGCTGACGGGTGCCGCGAAGCCGGTCGTCGCCGCCGTCAACGGGGTCGCCGCGGGGGCCGGGTTCGGGTTCGCGCTCGCCGCGGATTACCGGATCGTCGCCGACACGGCCTCGTTCAACACGTCCTTCGCCGGTGTCGCGCTCACCGCCGACTCCGGGATCTCGTGGACCCTCCCGCGTGTGGTGGGCCCGTCCCGGGCGACCGACCTGCTGCTGTTCCCGCGCAGCATCACCGCGCAGGACGCGCTGGACTGGGGCATCGCGAACCGTGTCGTCCCGGCGGCCTCCCTGCGGGAGGAGGCGCTGAAGGTGGCCCGCGCGCTCGCCGAGGGGCCGACCGTCGCGTACGCCGCGCTCAAGGAGTCGGTCGCGTTCGGGTTGACGCACTCGTTGACGGAGACGCTCGACAAGGAGGACGAGTTGCAGTCCCGCGCGGGCGCGGCGGAGGACCACCGGATCGCGGTGACGGCGTTCGTCAACAAGGAGAAGCCGAAGTACGTGGGGCGCTAGCCGCGCGCGCCGCAGTCCTTCAGGTGGTCGTCGACCAGCCCGCACGCCTGCATGAGCGCGTACGCCGTCGTCGGTCCCACGAACCTCAGGCCCCGCTTCTTCAGCTCCTTGGCCAGCGCCTTCGACTCGTCCGTCACGGCGGGTACGTCGGCGAGGGTCCTGGGCGCTGTGCGGGGCTTCTTCGGGGCGTGGGACCAGATCAGCTCGTCCAGCTCACCCGGTGTCCAGTCGGCCAGCACGCGCGCGTTGGCCAGCGTCGCGTCGACCTTCGCGCGGTTGCGGATGATCCCGGGGTCGGCCAGCAGGCGCGTACGGTCGGCGTCGGTGAACGCGGCCACCTTGACGATCCGGAAGTCGCTGAACGCCGTACGGAAGGTGGGGCGGCGGCGCAGGATCGTGATCCAGGAGAGGCCCGACTGGAACGCCTCCAGGCTGAGGCGCTCGAAGAGGGCGTCGTCGCCGTGGACGGGGCGGCCCCACTCGTCGTCGTGGTACGTCACGTAGTCCGGCGTGGACAGGGCCCAGGGGCAGCGCAGGACGCCGTCCGGACCGGCGAGGGCGTCGGTCACCGGTCGTCCTCCGGTGCGGTCTTCTCCACCGACACGCGCGGGGCCGTCAGCGCGGCCTCCAGGTCGGCGATCCGCACGTCGCGCTCCGCGAGTTCCGCGGCGAGTCTGCCGAGCGCGTCGTCGACGTCCGACATGCGGTAGCCGCGCGCGGCCAGCGGGAAGCGGAGGCTGTCGACGTCCGCGCGCGTGACCGGGCGGTCCCACGGCAGCGGGTCGTGCAGCCGCTGCGGCGACTCCTCCGGCAGCGGGCCCGTACCCTCGCCGCCGCCCACCACGGCGAGCGTCACCGCGGCGACCACCACGGCGAGCGCGATGACCAGGAACAAGAACATAACCATCGGCGGGCCCCGCTCGAACGTCGGACGTGTCTTGCCCCTGATCGTGCCATGCGAGTCGGACAGTTAGGGTCTCAGGCGGCGGATGTCCCGCATGCACTAGGAGAGGTCACAGGGGATGCTCAGGCTGGGCAGGCGTGAATTCGGTCCGCACGAACCGGTGATCATGGCGATCGTCAACCGGACGCCCGACTCCTTCTACGACCAGGGCGCCACCTTCGCCGACGAGCCCGCGCTCGCGCGCGTGGCGCAGGCCGTCTCCGAGGGTGCCGCGATCGTCGACATCGGCGGCGTCAAAGCCGGCCCCGGCGAGGAGGTCACCGCCGAGGAGGAGGCCCGCCGGACGGTCGGTTTCGTCGCGGAGGTCCGCCGCCGGTTCCCCGATGTGATCATCAGCGTCGACACGTGGCGCGCGTCCGTCGGCGAGGCCGTCTGCGAGGCCGGCGCGGACCTCCTGAACGACGCGTGGGGAGGCGTCGACCCGGGTCTGGCGGAGGTCGCGGCGCGGTACGGCGCCGGGCTGGTCTGCACGCACGCGGGGCGCTCGGAGCCGCGTACCCGTCCGCACCGGGTCGCCTACGACGACGTCATGACCGACATCCTGGACGTCACCCTCGGCCTCGCGGAACGCGCCGCATCCTTGGGCGTCCCCCGCGAGTCGATCCTCATCGACCCCGGGCACGACTTCGGCAAGAACACGCGGCACAGCCTGGAGGCGACGCGGCGCCTCGGCGAGATGGCCGCCACCGGCTGGCCCGTACTCGTGTCACTGTCCAACAAGGACTTCGTCGGCGAGACGCTGGACCGGCCGGTCAAGGAGCGGTTGATCGGGACGCTGGCGACCACCGCCGTCTCCGCCTGGCTGGGGGCGCAGGTGTACCGCGTCCACGAGGTCGCGGAGACGCGGCAGGTACTCGACATGGTGGCGTCGATCGCCGGTCACCGGGAACCGGCGGTGGCTCGGCGGGGGCTGGCGTAACGGCTCTTACTCCAGCGTGCGCCCTCCGGGCACACCAAGGCCCGCGCGTCCTCCACGTCCTCCAGTTCCGCTGGCGAGATGAGAACCGCGGTCGCCATGTCACGGTCGGTCAGGGTGATGCGTTCGTGCTGGGCGGCCCGGCGGGCAAGCGTTCAGGCCTTGGCGACCAGGCCGGGTTGGCCTGCTTGGACGCCCTGCGTGTAGGCCGCATACTCGGATTCCGTGTGCAGAGCGGCGTCCCATGCGGTGGCGGACCGTGTGGCGGATGGCCCGGCTGGGCCGGCCCCCGGCGCTGTGAGCCGGGGGCCGGCCGGCGGCTCAGCGAGCCGCTTCCTTCGACACCAGCGCGACCGCCTCGTCCACGTCGTCCGTGACGTGGAACAGGAGCAGGTCCTTCTCGGACGCCTTGCCCTCCGCGACGAGGGTGTTCTTGATCCAGTCGATGAGGCCGCCCCAGTACTCCGTGCCGAAGAGGACGATGGGGAAGCGGGTGACCTTCTGGGTCTGGACGAGGGTCAGCGCCTCGAAGAGTTCGTCGAGGGTGCCGAGGCCGCCGGGGAGGACCACGAAACCCTGGGCGTACTTGACGAACATCATCTTGCGGACGAAGAAGTAGCGGAAGTTGAGGCCGATGTCGACGTAGGGGTTGAGGCCCTGTTCGAAGGGCAGCTCGATGCCGAGGCCGACCGAGATGCCGCCCGCCTCGCAGGCGCCCTTGTTGGCGGCTTCCATGGCGCCGGGGCCGCCGCCCGTGATGACCGCCCAGCCCGCGTCGACGAGGGCGTGGCCGAGGCGGACGCCCGCCTCGTACTCGGGGGAGTCGGGCTTGGTGCGGGCGGAGCCGAAGACGCTGATCGCGGGCGGGAGTTCGGCGAGGGTGCCGAAGCCCTCGATGAACTCGGACTGGATGCGCAGGACGCGCCAGGGGTCGGTGTGGACCCAGTCCGAGGGGCCGCCGGCGTCGAGGAGGCGCTGGTCCGTGGTGCTCGCCGTGACTTGGGAGCGCCTGCGCAGGACCGGCCCCAGACGCTGTTCTTCCGGCTGGGGGTTTCCCTCGACCGTCATGTGCGCTCCCTTCACTTGCACTTGCTGGTGGTTCCGTACCTCAGCCTAGATCCGCGGGGGTTACGGACGGGGGACGTCAGCGTGTCAGCCAGGTCCGCAGGCGTTCCTCGGCGTGCAGGATCGCGGCCGTGTCGACGCGTTCGTCGCGCTTGTGGGCCAACAGGGGGTTGCCGGGGCCGTAGTTGACGGCCGGGACGCCGAGGGAGGAGAAGCGGCTCACGTCGGTCCAGCCGAACTTCGGCATCGGGGTGCCGCCGACCGCCTCGACGAAGGCCGCCGCCGCGGGGTGGGAGAGGCCGGGGAGGGCGCCGGGGCTGTGGTCGGTGACCACGAGGTCGTCGTAGCAGCCCGCGAAGACCTCGCGGACGTGCGCGATCGCCTCGCCCTCACTGCGGTCGGGCGCGTAGCGGAAGTTGACGGTCACCACGCACTCGTCGGGGATGACGTTCCCGGCCACTCCCCCGCCGATCCCGACCGCGTTGAGCCCCTCGCGGTACTCGAGCCCGTCGATGACGGGGCGCCGGGGTTCGTACGCGGCGAGGCGGGCCAGGATGGGGGCGGCGGCGTGGATCGCGTTGGCGCCCATCCAGGAGCGGGCGGAGTGGGCGCGCTCGCCCTTGGTGCGGAGCTGGACGCGCAAGGTGCCCTGGCAGCCGCCCTCGACCTGGCCGTCGGACGGCTCCAGGAGGACGGCGAAGTCGCCGGCGAGCCACTCGGGGTGGGCGCGGGCGACGTGGCCGAGGCCGTTGCGGCTGGCCTCGACCTCCTCGTTGTCGTAGAAGATGAAGGTGAGGTCCCGGTTGGGCGCCGGCACCGTCGCGGCGATGCGGAGCTGGACCGCCACCCCGGACTTCATGTCGCAGGTGCCGCAGCCCCAGAGGGTCCCGTCGGGGTCGAGGCGGGAGGGGACGTTGCCGGCGATCGGGACCGTGTCGATGTGGCCGGCGAGGATGACGCGCTCCGGCAGCCCCAGCCCCGTACGGGCGACGACGTTGTTGCCGTGGCGGTCGACCGTCAGGTGGGGCAGCGTGCGCAGGGCGGCCTCGATCGCGTCGGCGAGGGGCTCCTCCGTGCCGCTCTCCGAAGGGAAGTCGACGAGACGCGCGGTGAGCGCGGCGGCATCCAGAGTGAGGTCAAGCGGGGTGTCGGCCATGGTGCCGACCCTAACGCGCCAAGGAGTCGGACCAGTGTTCGCACCTGGCCCGTACGCGACCGTACTCTCCAGTACCTTGTACGCGTGTCAGCCCCGTCCCCCTCCTCCAAGCGCCCTGGCCGCCTGCTGCGTTCGCTGGCCGCGGTCGTCGTCCTGCTCGCCGTCGCGGGCTATGTGGTGGTGCAGTACATCACCGGCGGGACCGGTGACCCGGGCTGCAAAGTGTCCGCCGCCCAGCAGGGCGGGAAGAGTTACGAGTTCACGCCGGAGCAGGCCGTCAACGCGGCGACGATCACGGCGGTCGGCACGAACCTCGGGATGCCGCAGCGGGCGGTGACGATCGCGCTGGCGACCGCGCTCCAGGAGTCCGGGCTGCGCAACCTCGCGCACGGCGACCGGGATTCGCTCGGCCTCTTCCAGCAGCGGCCCTCGCAGGGCTGGGGCACCGAGGCGCAGGTGCAGGACCCGGCGTATTCGGCGGGCGAGTTCTACAAGCACCTCAAGAAGGTCCGCGGCTACGAGGACCTCCCCCTCACGGTCGCCGCGCAGCGCGTCCAGCGCAGCGGCTACCCGGACGCGTACGCCAAGCACGAGCCCGACGCGACCGTCCTCGCCGCCGCCCTCACCGGGCGGTCCGCCGCGACCCTGACGTGTACGGGGCGGCCGGACGCGACCGTCACCGCGACCGGCGAGAGCGCCGTACGGGCCGCGCTCGTACGGGACTTCGGGCGCGACGCGGTCCAGGGGACGGCGGCGGCGTCCACGGCGAGTACGCGCGAGGAGGGGCCGACGGCGACAAGCGGCGGCCAGACCGTCTCGCTCCCCGTCGTCGGCGACACGGCCTCCGCCGGGCGGTCCGTGCCCGAGCGGGGGTGGCAACTCGCGCACTGGGCCGTCGCCAACTCCTCGGCGCTGCACATCCAGCGCGTCACCTACGCGGGCCGGACCTGGGTCGCCGGGAACAGCGACAGCCGGTGGGAGCCGGCCGGCGAGACGCGCGCCGACCGGGAGAAGTCGGTGCGGATCACCACCGGTCAGTAGTGCGAGGGGTACGCCGACCGGGGTGTTCACAGCCCGATAATGCGACGCATTGCCAAGTCTTTACGTTGCTGATCCGCAACCTTCCCGGGGCCTGCGGCTGTTCTCACGGCGTCAGAGTCCGAACCAGCTCGTAGGAGCGACATGTCCTCCCTTCCCCTGACCCGTCGGATCGCCCGTGCCGCGCTGCTCGTCGCCGCTGGGGCGGCTGCCGGGGTCGGTGTGGCCGGCACGGCCAGCGCGGCGCCGGCGGCTCCCCTCTCCGGCCTCGGCGGGCTGACCTCCCTCGACACGGCCGGTGTCTCCAACACGCTCGACAGCACGACGCAGGCGGCGACGGAGACCGCCGGCCAGAACGGGGCGAAGGTCACCGAGCAGGCGGTGCCCGCCGTCGGCAAGAGCGGGGGCCAGGCCGTGAAGAAGGTGACGCCTCCGGCGTCCAAGGCCGCGGGGGCCACGGCGGGCGCCTCGGGCGACCTCGTCGGCGACACCGCCAAGTCCGCCACCAAGGGCGGGCTGCCGACGGACTCCCTCACGAAGGGCGCGCAGACGCTGCCGCTGAAGGGGCTTCCGCTGGGGGGCTGAGACTTCTCGCGCCGCGGGGCCCGGAGGGTGATCACCTCCGGGCCCCGTCGTCCTTCAGGCTGTCGTTCGGACAAGCCTTGCCACCGCGGACTCGACACGCTCGTCCGTCGCGGTGAGGGCCACGCGTACGTAGGTGGCCCCGGCCTCGCCGTAGAAGTCACCCGGCGCCACCAGGATGCCCAACTCCGCGAGGTGCGCCACCGTTTCCCAGCACGACTCGTCCCTCGTCGCCCACAGGTAGAGGCTCGCCTCGCTGTGTTCGATGCGGAAGCCGTGCGCGACCAGCGCGTCCCGCAGCGCCGTACGCCGCGCCGCGTACCGCTCGCGCTGTTCCTGTACGTGCTTGTCGTCGCCCAGCGCCGCGATGACCGCCGCCTGGGTCGGGGCCGACGTCATCATGCCGCCGTGCTTGCGGATCTCCAGGAGCGGGCCCAGGACCGCGGGGTCGCCCGCGAGGAACGCCGCCCGGTAGCCCGCCAGGTTGGACCGCTTGGACAGGGAGTGGACGGACACGATGCCCTCGTACGAACCGCCGTTGACGTCCGGGTGGAGGACCGAGACCGGGTCCGCCTCCCAGCCGAGTTCGAGGTAGCACTCGTCCGAGAAGACCAGGACGCCGTGCTCGCGGGCCCAGGCGACCGTGCGGGCCAGCTCCTCCTTGGTGAGGACCTTGCCGGTCGGGTTCGAGGGGGAGTTGAGCCAGAGGAGCCTGAGGTTCGCGGGGTCGAGGGCCGTGGGGTCGTCGTACACCTCGTAGTCCGCGCGAGCCAGGCGGGCGCCTACCTCGTAGGTGGGGTACGCGAGGCGCGGGTAGGCGACCTTGTCGCCGGGGCCCAGGCCGAGCTGGGTCGGGAGCCAGGCCACCAGTTCCTTGGAGCCGACGATCGGCAGGACGTGGTGGTGGGTGACGTCGCGTGCGCCGAGGCGGGTCTCCAGCCAGGCGGTGATCGCGTCGCGCAGCGCGGGGGTGCCCCAGACCGTGGGGTAGCCCGGGGAGTCGGCGGCGGCGGTCAGGGCCTGCTGGATCAGCTCCGGGACGGGGTCGACCGGCGTGCCCACGGAGAGGTCGACGATGCCGTCGGGGTGCGCGGCGGCCGTCTGCTTGTAGGGGGCCAGCTTGTCCCAGGGGAACGTGGGGAGAAGGTCGGCGAGAGACAACGGGACGCTCACTTTCTGGTACGGCAAACGCCTCGGCCCCTGGAGGGGACCGAGGCGACGGTGCTGAGGCCCGTAGGGTCAGGCCTGCGGCGGCAGCGCGGCCACGAACGGGTGGTCCCGCTCGATCAGGCCCAACTTGCTGGCGCCGCCCGGGGAGCCCAGCTCGTCGAAGAACTCCACGTTCGCCTTGTAGTAGTCCTTCCACTCCTCCGGAGTGTCGTCCTCGTAGAAGATCGCCTCGACCGGGCAGACCGGCTCACAGGCACCGCAGTCGACGCATTCGTCCGGGTGGATGTACAAGGACCGTGAGCCCTCGTAAATACAGTCGACCGGGCACTCCTCGATGCACGCCTTGTCCTTCACGTCGACACAAGGCTGCGCGATGACGTAGGTCACGCTGTCGTTCCTCCTCGATAGGGCGCTGGCGGGCCTCCTCAGGCTCCGCCGCCTGGCGCGCGGGAGCGCGGCGTCGTCGATGCCCGCCACCTAGTATCTCCGTTCTTGGGCATGATCCGAACAGGAGGGGTGGACGGACTCGTGGAAATCCGTGGCGCAGGTCGGCTCAAAGTTCGCATTACGGCTGCTGATGTGGGCAAACGCGTCTCCGTACGGCGAATTTCCGACCCCGCCGTGACGGAGGGGAAATTCACCGACACGGTGGGTGTTCTCACATCATGGGACGACGATGTGGTCGTCATCACTCGCCGGGACGGCGTCGCGGTGCGGATCCCCACAACCTCCCTCGTCGCGGGCAAGGTCGTCCCCCCGGCTCCCGCCCGGCGCCGGGTGCCCGCGGCTTCGTACGAGGAACTCTCGCGGGTCGCCGCGCGTTCCTGGCTGCCGGTCGAGAGCGCGCCGCTCGGGGAGTGGGAGCTGCGGGCCGCCGCCGGCTTCACCCGCCGGGCCAACTCCGTGCTGCCGCTGGGGAGTCCCGGGCTGCCGCTGGACGAGGCGCTGCGGGTGGTGCGGGAGTGGTACGGGGTGCGGGGGCTGCCGGCGTACGTCCAGGCCGGGGACGGGGACGCGCTGTGCGGGGAGTTGGAGGCGCGGGGGTGGGTGCGGGAGGTGACCGCGCGGGTGATGGTCGGGGGGCTGGCGGCGCTGGCGGACCGGGAGGTGCGGGCGGAGGTCACGCTGTCGCGCGAGGCCGGGGCCGCTTGGCTGGGGCGGTATCAGCGCAAGGGGGTGAGCGACGTGGCGTTGCGGGTGCTGGGGAGCGGGGCTTCGGTGTGGTTCGCGGCGGTGGGGGGCGGTGTCGGGGGTGCCGGGGCGGATGTCCCGGGGAGCGCCGCCGGAGGTGCCTCGCGACGTGGTGGGGAGAGCGTCGTCGCCATCGGGCGGTGTGTCGTCGACGGGCGGTGGGCCGGGTTCTCCGCCGTGGAGGTCGATCCCGGGCGGCGGCGGGAGGGGCTCGGGACGGATGTCATGGCCGTGCTCGCGGGGCGGGCGCTGGCGGAGGGGGCGTCGGCCGCCTGGCTCCAGGTGGAGGCCGACAACGCGGGGGCGCTCGCGCTGTACGAGGGGCTCGGGTTCGCCGTCCATCACTCCTACCACCACTACCGGGAGCCGGCGTGAGCTATCCGCCCGGCGAGGTACGGCGGCTCTTCGCCGAGGAGGCGCGTGCCGAGCGGCCCGACCTCGCGACCCTGTGCTTCCTGATCGGCGCGGCGGCGGACCCGTCGCTCGGGCCCGCCGACCTGGACGCCCTCCAGGTCGAACTCGACCGGCTCGCCGGGGAGTTGCCGTACCGTCCCGGCGGCGCCCGCGCATGGGCCGAGGCCGTACGGGTGCTGCTGGGCGAGCGGTACGGCTTCCGGGGCGACGCGTCCGACTACCAGCGCCTCGACTCCTCCCTCCTCCCCCACGTCCTGGAACGCCGGCGGGGGTTGCCGATCCTGCTGTCGGTCGTCTGGATCGAGGTCGCCCGGCGCGCGGGGGCTCCCGTGTACGGCATCGCCGCGCCGGGCCACTTCGTCGTGGGCTTCGGCAACCGCGCCGAGCGGGTCGTCGCCGACCCCTTCGACGGGGGGCGCGTCATGGAGGGCGGGCCCCGGTCCCCCTCGCGCGAGGTGGGCGCCGCCGATCCGCTCGCCGTCGTAGCGCGCATCCTCAACAACGTACGGGCCTGGGCGGGCGGCCAGCTGGAGCGCAGCGCCGACGCGCTGTGGGCGGTGGAGCTGGGGTTGCTGCTGCCGTCGCATCCGGCGCAACTGCGGTACGAGCGGGGCAAGTTGCTGGTGCAGCGCGGGGACTACCTGGGCGGGGCCGAGGAGTTGGAGGGGTACGCGGAGGTCGTGGGCGCGGTCGACGAGGGGGCGGCGGAGAAGGTGCGGGGGGAGGCGTTGGGGGCGCGGGCGCTGTTGAACTGAGTGTGCGGCCCCACGCTCGTGACCAGCGGATCGTACCGATCGTTAGGCGCGCGACAGACGACTCGGAGCAACGCTGGAAGGCCGTCCAGATGCCGTACGGAAGTGCGCTGCGCTCAGCGATCACCGCCCCCGGAACCACTCCCCTGATCGGCGTGTACGACATGTACTCCGCGTCGATCGCCGCCGCCCGCTACGACGGCCTGTTCGTCTCGGGGTTCGGCTTCGCCGCGTCCCACTACGGGCTGCCGGACATCGGGTTCATCGCCTGGCCGGACATCGTCGCCTTCACGGAGCGGCTGCGCTCCGCCTTCCCCCGGCACCACCTGCTCGTGGACATCGACGACGGGCACGGCGATCCCGAGGTCGCCGCCCAGGTCGTACGGCGGCTGGAGCGGGCCGGGGCCTCCGGGGTGATCCTGGAGGACCAGAAGCGGCCCCGGCGGTGCGGGCATGTCGCGGGGAAGCAGGTGCTGCCCCTCGACGAGTACCTCGACAAGCTGGAGCGGGTGCTGGCGTGCCGGACGGACCTCGTGGTCGTCGCCCGTACCGACGCCACCGACGAGGCGGAGATCCTCGTCCGGGCCAAGGCGCTCGCCGCGACCGGCGCGGACGTCGTGCTGGTGGACGGGGTGCGGGACGCCGACGCGATCCGCCGGATCCGTTCGTCCGTCGGCGACAAGCCGCTGCTGTTCAACCAGATCGCCGGGGGCCGCTCGCCCCGGCTGTCGCTGCCGGAGCTGGCGGAACTCGGCGTGGACGTCGCGATCTACAGCACGCCGTGCCTGTTCGCCGCGCACGCCGCGATCGACGGGGCGCTGGCGGAGCTGGAGCGTTCGGAGGGGCGGCTCCCGGCTGTGGCGGGCGGCGCCGTGGGGGTACCGGAGTCGATCGAGCTGCTCAACCGCAACCTGCGCTGATTCACAGCCACCCCTTCTCCCGTGCTATCCGCACCGCCTCCGTCCGGTTGCGTGCCGCCAGTTTCTGGATCGCCATCGAGAGGTAGTTGCGGACCGTCCCTTGGGACAGGCGCAGTTCCGCGGCGAGTTCGGCGTTCGTGCTGCCGTCGGCCGCCGCGCGGAGCACCTCGCGTTCGCGGTCGGTGAGGGGGTTGGCGCCGTCGGCGAGGGCGGCTGCCGCGAGGGTGGGGTCGATGACGCGCTCGCCCGCGAGGACCGTGCGGATGGCCCGCGCGAGCTGGGCCGCGGGGGCGTCCTTGACGAGGAACGCGTCCGCGCCCGCCTCCATCGCGCTGCGCAGGTAGCCGGGGCGGCCGAAGGTCGTGAGGATGACCAGCTTCAACTCCGGGAACTCGCCGCGCAGTTGCGCCGCCGCCTCGATGCCGGTCGCGCCGGGCATCTCGATGTCGAGGAGGGCGACGTCGAGGCCGGGGTGCGCGCGGGCCGCCGCCAGGACCTCGTCGCCGCGCGCCGCCTGGGCGACCACCTCGATGTCGTCCTCCAGACCGAGGAGCGCGGCGAGGGCCTCACGGACCATCGACTGGTCCTCGGCGAGGAGAATCTTGATCGTGCGGGTCATGGGGCGGATCCTACGGGGACGCGGGCGACGAGCCGGAAGCCGTGTTTCGTGCAGGTCGTCTCCAGGGTGCCGCCCGCTTTCTCCAGGCGTTCGGTGAGCCCCGTGAGCCCGTTGCCTGGCGTGCCCGGGGAGCCGCCGGAGCCGTTGTCCTCGACGGCGAGTTCGAGGACGGGCCCGTCGAGGGTCTGGCGCCGGACGAGGTCGACGGCGCACCGGCCCGCCCCGCTGTGCCGGACGACGTTGGTGATCGCCTCGCGCAGCGCCCACGCGAGCGCGGACTCGCTGTCCTCGCACACCC
Source organism: Streptomyces niveiscabiei (assembly GCF_033794345.1). Taxonomy (NCBI): domain Bacteria; kingdom Bacillati; phylum Actinomycetota; class Actinomycetes; order Kitasatosporales; family Streptomycetaceae; genus Streptomyces; species Streptomyces niveiscabiei. Next base: position 76,778 of record NZ_JARAYJ010000020.1, on the reverse strand, counting down.
CGTCGAGCGGGACGTCCGCCGGGAGCCGCACCTCGACCCCGGCGGCCGTCAACGCGACGCGCGTGCCCGCGAGTTCGGCGGCGAGCCGGGGCCTGCGGTAGCCGGTGACGGCCTCCCGGACGTCGACGAGGGCCTGCCGGCTGACCTGCTCGATGTCGGCGATCTGCTGGGCGGCCTTGTCGGGGTGCCCGGGCAGCATCCGCCCGGCCAGCTCGCTCTTGAGGGTGATCAGGGAGAGGGAGTGGCCGAGCAGGTCGTGCAGGTCCCTCGCGAGGCGCAGGCGTTCCTCGTTGGCGGCGAGGTGGGCGACGGCCGCGCGGGCCTCGCGCAGTTCCACCGTGGTCCGGATGAGCTGGCGGATGCCGGTCATCGAGAAGCCGCCGAGCAGCGCCGGGAAGAGCAGACCGGCGAGGTAGGCCTTTCCGCCGGGGACCGTGAGGGCGACCCCGGTCAGGAGCGCGGAGGCCGCCGGAATGGTCCAGCGGGCCAGCCGGAACGGGAGCGCGGCGCCGGAGGAGATCGACACGTACACGAACAGGACGAGCCACTCCCGGCCCAGCGTGAGCGCGAGGACCGCCGACTGGGTGGCCAGGACCGCCAGCGAGCCGAGGACCAGCGCGTTGGTCTCGCCCCGGCCGGTGCGGAAGATCAGGGTGAAGTACCAGGCGACGAACGCGGTCAGGCCGATCGCGCCGAGGATCCGGACACCGGGACCGTGGCCGCCGTGCAGGAGGTCGTTGATCGGCGCGCTCAGGTAGGCGAGCCAGATGCTCATCCAGAGGAACTTGACGGCCTTCTGTCTCCTGGTCTGCGGGCGCTGCCCGATGCCGACGCTGCTCACGCCTTCAGCGTGTCCTTCCGGTACAGCCACGCCGCGCCGCCCGTGAAGAGGGCGAAGAACACGGCGAGGGTGACGACGTCCGTCGCGTGCGGCATCTCGCTCTGTTCGATGGAGCGGCCGAGCGCGGCGTACGCGTGCGTGGGGACCCACTTCGCGATGTCCTGGAGCCAGCCGGGGAACGTCGTCGTCGGCATCCACAGCCCGCCCAGGATGGACAGGCCGAAGTAGGTGATCATCGTGATCGGCCGGACCGCGTCGCCGGTCGCGACATAGCCGAGGGCGACGCCGAGCGCGGCGAAGACGAGGCTGCCGGCCCAGATCGCGGCGGTGAGGAGGATCCACTGCCAGGCGTCGAGCCGTACGTCCTTCACGAGCGCGGCGACGGCGAACACGACGACGATCGAGGGGAGGCTCACGACGGCCGCGCTGGCGGTCTTGGCGAGGACGTAGCCCCGGCCGGGGAGCGTGGTGAGCCTCAGTTGCCGGGTCCAGCCGTTCTCCCGCTCCTTGGCGATGCGCTCGCTGTTGCCGGTGAGGGCGGCGGTGAGGGCGCCGAAGGAGGCCATGGAGACCATCATGTAGGTCGGGAGGGTGAGACCCGTGCCGTCGATCTTGTCCTTGGAGTCCGCGCTGCCCGCGATCAGCAGGAACAGGGCGGCGGGGTAGATCACCGAGAAGAAGAGGAACTTGCGGTTGCGCAGGGCGCGGGACAGTTCGAGCCGGATCAGGCTGCTCATCGGGTGCGTGCCTCCTCGGCTTCGGTGATCGCCACGAACGCCTGCTCCAGGCCGAGGCCGGTGACTTCGAGGTTCCTGGGGTAGAGGCCGGTGCCGTACAGGGCGTGGACGGTCGCGTCGGCGTCGGTGGACTGGATGCGGACCGTGCGGCCCGATCCCGCGGCGGAGCCGCTGTTGGACACGGTGAGCGCGGTGAGGAAGGGCAGGTCGCGCAGGGTCTGCGGGATCTCGCCCGCCAGGTCGAAGGAGATGCGGCGGGCGCCCGCCTTGGCCTTGATCTCGGCGGCCGTGCCGTCGGCGAGGAGGCGGCCCCGGTGCAGGACGAGGACGCGGTCGGCGATCGCGTCGGCCTCCTCCAGGTAGTGCGTGGCGAACAGGACCGTGCGGCCCTGGTCGGCCTGTTCGCGCATGGTCGCCCAGAAGCCCTGCCTGGTCGTGACGTCCATGCCCGTCGTCGGTTCGTCCAGGACGATCAGGTCGCTGTCGCCGGCCGTGGCGAAGGCGAAGCGGACGCGCTGGGCCTGGCCGCCGGAGAGCTTGTTCATCTTGCGGTCGGCGATGGCGGTGATGCCGGCGCGGGCCATCACGTCGGCCGGGCGGTAGGGGCGGGGGTGCAGGGCGCAGGCGAGGCGGACGAGTTCGGCGACCGTCACCTCGTCCATCAGGCCGCCGCTCTGGAGCATCGCGCCGACCTTGCCGGCGACGATCGCCTCACGCGGCGTGGCGCCGAACAGGCGGACGCTGCCGCTGTCCGGGGTCTTCAGGCCGAGCAGGAGGTCCAGAGTCGTGGACTTTCCCGCGCCGTTGGGTCCGAGCAGCGCCACGGTCTCCCCCGGGCGCAGGTCCAAGGTCAGGGCGTCGACGGCGCGTACCTCGCCGTACACCTTGCTGACCTGGTCGAACGCGACCACCGAAGCTGTCGTTGTCATGCGTCCATGGTCGCCTCGCGGACCTGGTCACGCACAGTGTGGAACGTACGGAATGCCGCATGACTTCTGTCATGCGGCACCCCGGTACGAATGTCCTCGCAGGTCAGCTCGGGTCGGTCTCGATGGCCACGGTGCGCTCCGCGGTCGTCTTGCCGACGAGGGCCTTGCGCAGGGCGTTCACCACGTCCTGCGGGAGGACGTCGCGCTTGCCGGTGGCCGTGGTGACCTTGACGCCGTCGAAGGTCTGGCCGTACTTCTCCTTGAGGACCTCGAGGTTGTACGTGTCGACGAGCTTGCCGTCGACCGCCTTGAAACCGATGATCTCCGGCAGGGACTTGGCGCCGAACTTGATGCTCTGCGCCCCGCCCGGCGTCTGGATCACGACGATGGAGGACATCGCCGGCTCGGCGAACTCCTTCATCATCCGGTCGACCTCGGCGTTGGAGACCGTCGGCTGCTTGGTCGTCGTCGGGACGGTCACCGGGGCCGCGACGCCGGTCTCGACCTGCTTGCGGTAGGCCTCCTCGACGGCGGGCAGCGCCTTGGCGGTGTCGATGCCCTCGCCGGGCTTGCCGTAGACGGCGACGGCCTTGCCGTCCTCGAACTTGATCGTGCCGTCCGAGGACGCCGCGCCGCCGGACGCGCTCTCCAGGGCCGCCTGGAGCTTCTCCTCGTCGACCGGCATGTCGGGCTCGACGACCCGCTGCTGCCCGAAGAGCGCGCCGACCACGGAGACCGGGTTGTAGTCGCTCTTGGCGACGGAGTCGACGGTCGCCGGGATGTCGAACTGGAGGCCCGCCTGGTCGGGTTGGAGCGTGACCTGCTTGTCGCCGACCTTGAGCTGGAGCTTCGCGTTCAGCGCACGCGTGCCGAAGGCGTCGTCGAGCTTCTTGACGGCCTGGTCGCGCGTGGAGCCGCCGATGTCGACGCCGAGGACGGTGGTGCCCTTGGGGACGTCGGAGTGGTTCAGCAGCAGGCCGGCGCCGTACACGCCCGCGCCGCCGACGACGACCAGGCCGACGAGGAGGCCGAGCTTGCTGCGGCCCTTCTTCTGCTTCTTGCCCTTCGCGGGCGCCGTCTGCTTCGGCGGGGCGCTCTGGGTCGCCGGGGGGACGACCGGGATGCCGCTGGTCAGCGTCTGCCCGGAGGGTCCCTCGGGGCCGGGGCCGCCGGGGCGGAAGCCGCCTTGGCCGGGGTTCGGGGCAAGCTTCTGCGGCGTCAGGATCGCCGTGTCGTCGCTCAGTCCGCCGCCGGGGAGCCGGCCGGTGCCGGGAGCGCCGGGGCGGGGGGTGCCGAGGCCGGGAGCGCCCGGGCCGGGCTTCGCGCCGGGTGTGGCCAGGCCGTTCATCAGGCCGGGGCCGCCGGGTCCCGGGGCCGTGCCGGGGGCGCCGGGTCCCGCCTGGGGGACGGCCGCGCCGCCCGTCACGGGGCCCGCGGTGGGTCCCGTGGGCACGTTCGGGTCCGGGTAACCGCCGTTGGGGGCGGAGAAGTTGTGCTGGTCGGAGAAGTCGTGCTGGGCCGTCGTGCTGCTCTCGGGCTCCGCGAAGTACGGCAGGTCGTCGCGGGTCGGCTCCGGCGCGCTCGCGCGCGGGGTGGTCGCCGCGAGGACCTCGGTCACGTCGAAGGAGCCGGTGCCGCCGCCGTGGCCGGGCGCGACGGGGCCGCCGGTCGCACCGCCGGGCAGGCCGGAGCCGTTGGTGGAGCCGGGGCGCTTGCCGGGGGCGGACATCGAGCCGACCACGCCGCCGGGGCGGGCGCCGCCTATGGCACTCCCGGCGGGTCGTGCGCCCGCCGTACCGGGAGCCGTACCCGGCGCGGACGGCTGTCCGCCGTTCGTACCGGACGAAGCGCCGGGCATGCCCGCGCCGTTGGTCTTCGGGCCTGACGGTCTGCGCGGCGCGAACCAGTCGTTCTTCTCGGCGGCGGGCTCGGGCGCGGGCGCCTCGGTGGCCTGCGCGGGCACGGACGGCTGCGGCTCGGCGGCCGGCTCGTCGCCCTCTCCCTCGCCGACGGGCTTGCGCACGACGACCGGCGGAATGGGCCGGGACCCGGGGATGTTGATGCGGATCCGGGTCGTCACCGTCGTCTCGGTCTTGCGTTCCTCCGGCTGGGCGGCCGAACGGCCCGCGTCCGCACCGCCGTCGGACACCATCGGCGTCCCGTACGGCGGGGTACCCGACGGGTACGCGGCTCCCCCGCGCCCGTTGGTGGGCCCGGAGGACGGAGTGTCAGTTTCACGACTCAAGGCAGGCTTCTCCAGGTTGGCTCCGCCGCCCGCCACGACCTCACGGGCAGCTCGGCGGCGCGCACCACCATACTGGCCACTTCTGCCACCGATCCCACGAGCGCCGGGGAAACCCACACGGGATACGCACGCTCACGCCACGGCGAAGTGGTACGTCACTTCCCAAGTCGGGCGTCGGCGCCGATCGGTTGCCTCCCCGCGCCAAGGGTGGCGCAGATCACAGCCGTTGCCATGCCGCCGAGCAGGAACAGGTACGAGCCGCCGCCCGCCGCGAACAGGAAGTCGCCCTCGGGCCGGCCGGCCGTCAACAGCACGACGGCGATCATCCACCCGGCGGCGGGCGCGACGGCCCCCGCGCGCGTGCCGGTCGCCCGCGCGCCGCCGAGGAAGAGTCCCGCGGCTCCGGCGAGCGCGAGCAGGAGCCCGCCGGGGAACCAGCCCGCCTGCACGAGGGAACCGGCGGCACCGGTCGCCGCGCCGAGCAGGAGGAGGCCGACGTAGGCCGCGGCGCGGGCCGCCGACGGGGGTTTGAGGGGCTGGGCGAGGTCGATCGACATCAGACCTCCAGCCCGGCGAAGAGGTCGGTCTCACGGGCGTCGGCGCTCTCGCCGCGCTCCCCGCTGTCTCCGCGCACGAGTTGGTAGTACTCCGTCGTGAACAGGGGCTGGGCGAGGTGGTTCGACAGGACGAAGTAGCGCCCCCCGGGCTCCACTTCGAGCTGCGTCGCGTGCGCGCGCATGGCGGTCGCCTTTGCGTCCGCGTACGGTCCGCCGTCGATCGCCGTGGTGATCAGTTCGTCGGCGACGACTCCGGGGACGTCGGCGATCTCGCCCGCCTTGTCGAACGGCAGCGCCGGGAGGTCCTCTTCCAGCCGCGCGAAGGCGTCCTCGGCGACCGCGCGCGGGACGCGGTTGACGTAGACCTTCGCGACGGGTACGCCCTCGGCGTCGGCGAGTTCGGCCGCGCGCATGGCGACGCGGTGCGCCTGGATGTGGTCGGGATGGCCGTAGCCGCCGTTCTCGTCGTACGTGACGAGGACCTGGGGCCGTACCTCGCGGATGACGTCGAGGAGCTGCCTGGCGGCCGTCTCGACGTCCGCCTGCCAGAAGCACGCGGGGTCGCCGTTGTCGGCGGTCCCCATCATCCCGGAGTCGCCGTAGCGCCCGGCGCCGCCGAGCAGGCGTACGTCGTCGACGCCGAGCGCGCGCATCGCCTCGGCCAGCTCCCGGCGGCGGTGCGCGCCGAGGGCCGCGCCGGAGAGGTGGGCCAGCTCGGGCGGGATGACCTCGCCGCGCTCCCCCAGCGTGCAGGTGACCAGCGTCACGCGCGCGCCGTCGGCCGCGTACCGGGCCATCGTCGCGCCGTTGTTGATCGACTCGTCGTCCGGGTGCGCGTGCACCAGGAGGAGCCGGCGGGAGGGGAGATCCGTCATGGGGTCAGCCTACGAGGGACCGGAACGTGATCCCTCAGAGGCTCTCGAAACGGACAGGACTGATCAGCGCCGATCCGGGCAGGCGAACATCAGAACTTGAGGTCGCCGATCATGCTCGCCACACTCGTCGTCAGATCGCTGATCGTCGGAGCGATCGTGGAAGACGCCAGGTAGAAGCCGAGCAGGATGCACACGACGGCGTGACCGCCCTTCAAGCCCGACTTCTTGACCAGCAAGAAGACGACGATCGCCAGCAGCACCACCGCCGATATCGAGAGTGCCACGGCGGCTCACCTCCAAGAACCCGGGTACCAGGGGAACAGAGCGGGAGAACGTGTAAATCCATACAACAGCCAGCAGGTTCATACCCACGCAGCGGTAGTGATCATAGCTACGGATATGCGCGCATCCTTCGGCGCACGGACGCGCAAGGGGGCGCGCGGCCAACATGCCTCGTAGGGTCGGGACATGACCATCGAGAGCGGTTCTCCCGCCGGCTCCTTCCCCCGGCGACACGCCCGTACCCAGCGATTCACCCTCGGCGCGCCGCGTTCGTTCTGCGCCGCGCCGGGCGGAGAACGTGTCGCGTTCCTGCGCTCGTCCTCCGGCACGGACCGCGCGAACGCCCTGTGGGTCCTCGACCCGGCGGACGGCTCCGAGCGCCTCGCCGCCGACCCCGTCGCCCTTCTCGGGGGCGCCGGCGAGGACCTGCCGCCCGAGGAGCGCGCCCGCCGCGAACGCACCCGCGAGGGCGGCGCCGGCATCGTCGGCTACGCCACCGACGCGGCCGTCGAGCTGGCCTCTTTCGCCTTGTCAGGGCGGCTTTTCACGGCCGAACTGCGGGCCGGCACAGCACGCGAACTCCCCGTCGCCGGACCGGTGATCGACCCCCGTCCGGCACCCGACGGGAGGCACGTCGCGTACGTCGCCGGGGGCGCCCTGCGGGTCGTCGGCGCGGAGGGCGACGGTGATCGCGCGCTCGCCGAACCCGAATCGGCGTCCGTCACCTACGGATTGGCCGAATTCATCGCCGCCGAGGAGATGGACCGGCACCGGGGGTTCTGGTGGTCGCCGGAGTCGGACCGGCTGCTCGTGGCGCGCGTGGACGACACGCCGGTGAAGCGGTGGTGGATCTCGGACCCGGCCCATCCGGAACGTGAGCCACAGCACATTCCGTACGCCCAGGCGGGCACCGAGAACGCGATCGTACGCCTGTTCGCGCTGGGCCTCGACGGGTCCCGCACGGAGATCGTCTGGGACCGTGCGCGCTTCCCGTACCTGGCGCGTGTGCACTGGTCAGCGGCGGGTGCGCCGCTGCTGCTCGTCCAGGCGCGCGACCAGCGCAGCCAGCTGTACCTGGCCGTCGACACCGACTCCGGGGCGACCCGGATGGTGCACGCGGACGAAGATCGGATTTGGCTGGATCTTTTCCCCGGCGTGCCCTGCTGGAGCCCTTCCGGACAGCTCGTGCGCATCGCCGACGAGGGCGGCGCGCGCGTGCTGGCCGTCGGGGAACGTCCGCTGACGACGGCGCAGTTGCATGTGCGAGCGGTCCTGGACGTCTCCGGCGACGACGTGCTCGTATCGGCCTCCGCCGGGGAGGAGGCGGCCGACCCCGAGACCGGCGAGGTGCACGTCTACCGCGTCAACGAGCTGGGCGTGGAGCGCCTTTCGCAGGAGCCCGGCGTCCACTCGGCGGTGCGCTCCGGCGACGTCACGGTCCTCGTCTCGGCGACCCTGGAGCGCCCCGGGTCCGTCGCGCGCGTCCTGCGGGACGGCAAGCCCGTCGCGACCGTCGCCTCGTACGCCGAAGATCCCGGTCTGTCCCCGCGCGTCCGGCTCACACAGGGGGGCGCACGCCGGATTCCGTGCGCCGTGCTCATGCCCCGGGACTACGACGGTGGCACTCCCCTGCCGGTCCTCCTCGACCCGTACGGCGGTCCGCACGGCCAGCGCGTCGTCTCCGCGCACAATCCGCACCTCACCTCGCAGTGGTTCGCCGACCAGGGGTTCGCGGTCGTCGTCGCCGACGGGCGCGGGACGCCGGGGCGGTCGCCGGCCTGGGAGAAGGCCGTCCGTGACGAGCTCGCCGCCGTCGTCCTGGAGGACCAGGTCGACGCCCTGCACGCGCTCGCCGGGGAGTTCCCGCTCGACCTGGGCCGGGTCGGCATCCGGGGCTGGTCCTTCGGCGGCTACCTGGCCGCGCTCGCCGTCCTGCGCCGTCCCGACGTCTTCCACGCGGCCGTCGTCGGCGCGCCCGTCACCGACCTGCGCCTGTACGACACCCACTACCAGGAGCGCTACCTCGGCCACCCCGCCGAGCAGCCCGACGTCTACCGGCGCAACTCCCTCGTGGACGACGCCGGCTTGGTCGACGCGGCTGCCACCCACCGGCCGATGATGATCATCCACGGCCTCGCGGACGACAACGTGGTCGTCGCGCACTCCCTGCGGCTGTCGTCCGCCCTCCTCGCCGACGGGCGCCCGCACGAGGTGCTGCCGCTGTCGGGCGTGACCCACATGACGCCCCAGGAGGAGGTCGCCGAGAACCTGCTGCGGCTCCAACTGGACTTCCTGCGGCGGTCGCTGGGGTTGGCCCAGGGCTGAGGCGGGTACGGCAACGGGCCGGAGCGACATGGCGCGCTCCGGCCCGTTTACGGCACCCGCACGGCCGTACGCTGTTCAGCCTCGCGCGTCCGTATATCGGAACCGGGTCGGGAAAGTTGCCTGCGTGTTAACGCGGTTACTGTGCGTTTGGGTTGATTTCAGGGTGCATTTCCTTGATCGTCTTCTGGCGGGACCACTTGCTTCTCCTCCGCGAAGTGGCAGGCCGAGTCGTGTGCCGCCGGGCCGCTGACATCCCTGAACTCCGCCGGGACCGCCAGCAGCGGGACCTCCAGCGCGCATCTCTCCCGCGCCTTCCAGCAGCGCGTGCGGAAGCGGCAGCCCGACGGAACGTTCGTGGGGGACGGCACGTCTCCCGCGAGGATGATCCGCTCCCTGTGCTCCCTCGCCGCCGGGTCCGGGACCGGGACCGCCGACAGCAGCGCCTGCGTGTACGGGTGCGTCGGGTGGTCGTAGATCTCCGCGTCCCTGCCGATCTCCACGATCCTGCCCAGGTACATCACGCCGACCCGGTCCGAGATGTGCCGGACGATCGACAGGTCGTGCGCAATGAACACGTACGACAGGTCGAACTCGCTCTGGAGGCGCTCCAGCAGGTTGATCACCTGCGCCTGCACGGAGACGTCCAGCGCCGAGACCGGTTCGTCCGCGACGATCACCTCCGGGCGCAGCGCCAGGCCCCTCGCGATGCCGATGCGCTGGCGCTGGCCGCCGGAGAACTGGTGCGGGTAGCGGTTGATGTACTCCGGGTTCAGGCCGACCACGTCCAGGAGGTCCTGGACCCGTCTGCGCCGGTCGCCCTTCGGAGCCACCTCGGGGTGGATCTCGTACGGCTCGCCGATGATGTCGCCGACGGTCATACGGGGGTTGAGCGACGTGTACGGGTCCTGGAACACCATCTGGATGTTCCTGCGCACCGACTTGAGCGCCTTGCCGGAGAGCTGGGTGATGTCCTCGCCCTTGTACTTGATCGACCCTTCGGTGGGGCGCTCAAGATTGACCAGCATCTTGGCAACAGTTGATTTGCCGCAGCCCGATTCCCCTACGATCCCGAGGGTCTCTCCACTGTTGACGGTGAAATCAACACCATCAACCGCTTTGACCGCACCGACCTGTTTCTTGAACAGGATTCCTTGAGTCAACGGGTAATGCTTGACCAGTCCACTCACTTCGAGGATCGGCTCAACTGTTGAATCAACCATTGAGGCACTCCCTCCAGAAGTGGCAGGCACTGGTGCGGTGTTCGCCGGCGTCGTACAGGGGCGGTACATCCGTCCGGCAGATGTCCTGAGCCATCGGGCAGCGAGGGTTGAACGCGCAACCCGTAGGGATGTTCATCAAGTTCGGCGGCAATCCCTTGATCGCGTACAGTTCCTGGCCCTTCTGATCAAGACGGGGGATGGAATCAAGCAGTCCGCGTGTATAGGGATGAGCCGGTGCTTTGTAGATGTCGTGCACCGGTGCCTGCTCGACGATCCGGCCCGCGTACATGACGGCGATCCGGTCGGCGACGTCCGCGACGACCCCCAGGTCGTGGGTGATGAGGATGAGGCCCATGTTGAACTCGCGCTGCAACTCCGCGAGCAGGTCCATGACCTGGGCCTGGACGGTGACGTCGAGGGCGGTGGTGGGTTCGTCGGCGATGATCAGGGCGGGTTCGAGGGCCATCGCCATGGCGATCATGATGCGTTGACGCATGCCGCCGGAGAACTGGTGGGGATACTGCCGTACACGTTCCTTGGCGGCCGGAATCCGCACCCGGTCCATGAGCTCGACCGCCTTGGCGCGTGCGTCTTTCCGGGACATTCCCCGGTGCACCTCGAACATCTCCCCCAGCTGATCCCCCACGGTCAGCACGGGATTGAGCGAGGACAGCGCGTCCTGGAAGATCATCGCCATCCGCGCGCCCCGGATCTTCCGCCGCTCCTCCTCTTTCAGCGTCAGCAGATCCTGCCCCTGGAACAGGATCTCGCCCCCGCTGATCCGTCCCGGCGGCATGTCCAGAATCCCCATGATCGCCTGAGCGGTGACGGATTTCCCCGACCCCGACTCCCCCAGCACGGCCAGCGTCTCCCCGGCATCGACCCCGTAGGAAACCCCGTTGACGGCCTTGGCGACCCCGTCCCGCGTACGGAACTCCACATGCAGATCACGCACTTCGAGCAACATGACGCCGCTTCACCTCACTCCGGACGGGAACGGACAGAACAGGGACAAGGGATGGGACCGAGCAGACGAAACGGCACCGGGAAGCGAACGGGGTACGAAGCCGCCGCACACGCGGCACCGCCGAACCCGGGCGACACCACCAGCGGTACACGCCCCCCTCGCACCGGCCCCGGGGCAAGCACGCGGCCTTCGACGGCCACCGGGCTCGCGGCGCCCCAGCCCCGTACGCGCCGTCCCGCCCGCCCGCGCCCCCACCGCACGCACTCCGCGAACGCGACCCGCGTACGCGTCACCCGCCCCGCCCCCCGCAGCCCCACCCGGCACCGCCCAGCACCCCCGAACCCGGCCCACGCCACCCCCGCACGCGTCGCCGCCCAGCCGAAACCCGGCGTCGCCACCCGCCCTCGCCGCACAGCACCCCCGAACGCGGACCCCGCCGACCCTCCTCCCCGTACGCGCTTCCGGCATCCGGCGCCACCGGACGTAGGGCACCCCGGCCGCGCCCGACCCTCCACGCCCACCCCGGAGCCGCCCGCCCCCGAGCCGCACCGCACGGCGACCGCGAACGCAGGCCGCGCCACCCCCGTACACGTCCCCGCGAACCACCCCGGCGGGCCCCGCCGCCCCGGCCTCGCGAAACCCCTCGCCACAGGCCGCGCCACCCCCGCACACAACCCCGGCGTCACCGCCCGCCCTTGCCACGCAGAACCGCACGTCACAGGCCGCCCCGGCGTCGTAGGCGTCCCCGCCCCACCCGGCCCCGGAAAAGGCTTCCGGCATGCGCAAACACCGGCCGGACAACGTCCCCGGAGCATCCGCACCGCCACCCCCAGCCGAGCCACCCCACCCAACCCCGCGACGAACCCCCGGCCCCCGAGTGCGGGCCGCAGCGCCGCCCCGCCCGGCCCCCGAAAGAGCTTCCGGCATGCGCAAACACCGCTCGGACAGCGTCCCCGGAACATCCGCACCGCCACCCCCAGCCGAGCCACCCCGCCCAACCCCGGCGTCACCGCCCACCCCCGCCACGCGGAACCGCACGTCACAGGCCGCGCCGGCGTCGTAGGCGTCCCCGCCCCGCCCGGCCCCCGAAAGGGCTTCCGGCGTGCGCAAACGCCACTCGGACAGCGCTCCCAGATCGTCCGCACCACCGCACCCGGCCGAGCCACCCCACCCAGCCCCGCGACGGACCTCCGGCCCCACAATGCGGGCCGCAGCACCGCCCCACCCAGCCCCGCGACGAACCCCCGGCCCCGCAATGCAGGCCGTGTCACCGCCCCGTGCCCCATCCCAGCTCACCGCCCCTCACCTCAGCTTCGGGTCGAGGGCGTCGCGGACCGCGTCGCCCAGCATGATGAAGGCGAGGACGGTGATGGCGAGGGCGCCGGAGGGCCACAGGAGGGCGTGGGGGGCGTTGCGGACGTAGGGGGAGGCGGCGGAGATGTCGATGCCCCAGGAGACGCTGGGGGGTTTCAGGCCGACGCCCAGGTAGGACAGGGTCGCTTCCAGGGCGATGTACGTGCCGAGGGCGATCGTCGCGACCACGATCACCGGGGCGACCGCGTTGGGGGCGATGTGGCGCAGCAGCATGCGGGAGTTGGAGGCGCCGAGCGCGCGGGCCGCCTGGACGTAGTCGTTCTGTTTGGCCGTGATGACCGAGCCGCGCGCGATGCGGGAGATCTGGGGCCAGCCGAGCAGGACCATGAAGCCGATGACCGGCCAGATCGTGTTGCTGGTGACGACGGACAGCAGGACCAGCCCGCCGAGGACGACCGGGATCGCGAAGAAGATGTCGGTGATGCGGGAGAGGATCGAGTCCCAGATGCCGCCGAAGAACCCGGCGAGTCCGCCGAGGACGCTGCCGAAGAGGGCGACGCCGAGCGTGGCGAGGACGCCGACGGCGACGGACGTACGCGCGCCGTACACCGTACGCGTGTAGACGTCGCAGCCCTGTCCGTCGTACCCGAAGGGATGCCCGGCGGAGGAGCCCTGCTGGGCCTTGCCGAGGTCGCACTTGAGGGGGGAGCCGGACGCGATGGCCGACGGCCACAGGGAGATGAAGATCAGGAAGAGGATGACGAGCGCGGAAAGCAGGAAGACGGGGTTGCGGCGCAGGTCGCGCCACGCGTCGGACCACAGGGAGCGGGGTTTCTCGGAAGGTCCTTGAGGGCCGCCGGCCCCCTCCAGGCTGCTGCCCTCGCTCACCGCGAGGTCCATCGCCGCACCCATCCCGGTCCCGGCGATCACCCCCTCGGGTTCCTGGGGTTCAGGCATAGCGGATCCTCGGGTCGAGTACGGCGTACAGGAGGTCGACGAGCAGGTTCGCGACCAGGAAGACGAGCACCAGCACGGTCACGAACCCGACGACGGTCTGCGTGTTCTGGCGCAGGATGCCCTGGTAGAGCTGGTATCCGACGCCGTGGATGTTGAAGATCCGCTCGGTGACGATCGCGCCGCCCATGAGCGCCCCGACGTCCGTGCCGATGAACGTGACGACGGGGATGAGGGAGTTGCGCAGCAGATGCCGGACGACGACCCGCCGCCGGGGCAGCCCCTTGGCGATGGCCGTACGGACGTAGTCGGCGCGCCGGTTCTCCGCGATGGACGTCCGGGTCAGCCGGGTGACGTACGCCAGTGACACGGACGCCAGCACCAGCCCGGGGACGAAGAGTTCGCCGAACTCCGCGTCCGTGGAGACGGACGGTTTGATCCACCCCCACTCGACGCCGAGCAGCAGCTGGAGCAGCAGACCGGTGACGAAGGTGGGGACGGAGATGACGACGAGGGTGACGAGCAGGACGGCCGTGTCGACCGGCTTGCCGCGCCGCAGTCCCGTGACGACGCCGAGCGCGATGCCGGCGACGATCTCGATGAGGATGGCGACGATCGTGAGGCGGATCGTGACGGGGAACGCGGTCGACATCAGCTCGGTGACCTTCTGGCCGTTGAACGCCGTACCGAAGTCTCCGGTGAAGACGTTCCCCATGTAGGTCAGGTACTGCTGCCAGACCGGCTTGTCGAGGCCGAACTCCTTCTTGAGCTGGGCCGCGGTCGCGGGGTCGCACTGCCGGTCGCCGCACAGGCCAGCGATGGGGTCGCCCATCACGTTGACCATGAGGAAGATCAGCAGGGTCGCGCCCACGAAGACGGGGACCATCTGGAGCAGGCGCCGGACGACGTAGCGTCCCATGACGGGTCAGCCGACCTTGATCTCGTTGTAGACCGGTACGGAGAACGGGTTGAGCTTGACGTCGGAGAGGCGTTCCGAGTAGCCGGCGCTGCCGTTCTGGTACCAGAGGGGGATGGCGCCCATGTTGTCGCGCAGGACCTCTTCGGCCTTCTGGAAGTCCTCGACGGCCTTGCCGGTGTCGGTCGCGGCGTTCGCCTGGTCGACGAGCTTGTCGAAGTCCTTGTTGGACCACTGGCCGTCGTTGGAGGAGGCGTCGGTGTAGTACAGCGGCTGGAGGAAGTTCTGGATGAGCGGGTAGTCCATCTGCCAGCCGGCGCGGAAGGGGCCGCTCATCTTGTGCTGGGTGATCTGGTTGCGGAAGTCGGCGAAGGTGCCGATGGGGTTGCCGACGCACGCCTTGTCGTTGCCGAGCGCGTTGTTGATGGAGTTGCAGACGGCGTCCACCCACTGCTTGTGGGAGCCGGTGTCCGCGTTGTAGCTGATCTTGACCTGGCCGTTCGGCAGGCCGCCGGCCTCCTGGATCAGCTTCTTCGCCTCGGTGGGGTTGTATTCGCAGGCGTCGCCGCACAGGCCCGCCTTGTAGCCGCCGGTCTCGCCGAGCACCGGTGAGGTCCAGTCGGTGGCGGGGGTCCGGGTCTTCTGGAAGATCGTGTCCGTGATCTGTTCACGGTTGATCGCCATCGACAGGCCCTGCCGGAGTTTCTCGCCGCCCGCCTTGTTCCAGTTCTTGTCGTAGAACGGGAACGCGAGGGTCTGGATGATCCCGGCGGGCGTGTTCAGGTAGCGGTCGCCGAGGTCGCTCTTGACGTTCTTGAGCTGCGAGGCGGGTACGTCGTCGACGAGGTCGAGGTTGCCGGCCATCAGGTCCGTGTACGCCGTGTTGTTGTCGGTGTAGACCTTGAGGGTGACGCCGCCGTTCTGGGCCTTGTCGGGGCCGGGGTAGGCGTCCCACTTCTTCAGGGCCATCTGGGAGCCCTTGGTGTACGAGTCGATCGTGTACGGGCCGTTGCCGACCGGCTTGCTCAGCCAGCCGGCGTGGTCGGTGAAGAAGGTCTGCGGGAGCGGGGCGAACGCGGGGTAGCCGAGCGTGTCCGGGAACGTCGAGAACTTCTGCGACAGCTTGATGGTGAAGGTCAGCGGGCCGGTGACCTTGAGCCCTGACAGGGTGTCGGCGGTCTGCGCGCTGCCGTCCTCGGGGTGCGCCTTGGCGAAGCCGTCGATGTACGAGAAGAAGTAGGCGTTCTTCTGGTTGTTCTTCAGGCTCGCCGCGTAGTTCCAGGCGTCGACGAACGACTTGGCGGTGACCTTCTCGCCGTTGCTGAACGTCCACCCGTCCTTGACGGTGACCGTGAAGTTCTGCGAGTCCGTCGTCTCGATCTTGTCGGCCAGCATGTCGTTGGCCTTGCCGGTCTCGGGGTCGTACCGCTTGAGCCCCCGGAAGGTCATGTCGAGGACCTTCCCGCCCTGCACCTCGTTGGTGTTGGCGGGCTCCAGCGGGTTCTGCGGATCACCCCAGGACGCGGTCAGCACGCCCGCGCCCCCGCCGCCACCGCTGCCGCCGTCGTCCCCGCCACATCCCGTCGCCACCAGGGCGACCGCCGCCGCCCCTACGACCCACTTGGCGTGCGTGGCTCCACGCATGGATGCCTCCCTCTGTGCACTGCGTCTGTCCGCGCCTTGTCGGGGGCGACGGGCACTGTCCGTTACGGGCCACTATCGCCAGGGGTCGGACATACGGCACATTTAGGGCGTCCGTTCGCGGGACGGGGGGGTACGGGGGGTGGGCGCGGTACGGGGGGAGGCTCGGGGCACGTCGGGGGCGGGCGGCGTCGGAGGCGAGCGCGAGGCAGCCGCCGGCAGCCACACGGGGTGCCGCCCCCGCACTGCCTCCGGGACCAGACCTCGCCCCGAACGGGCGGGCCGAGGAGAGGGAGCCGGGTTCCGCTCGGTGTGAGGGCGGCGCCTGTTGCAGGACGCACAGGGGCGACGTCAGGCCCAGGAGTGCGGCGGGAACGGGAACGAGCGGCGTCAGCGGGCAGCATCAACCGGCAGGCCCGGGAGGGGGCGACACCGGGTGTGGCGGCGGGGAGACAGCGACGAAGCCAGTACCCCCAGCCACAGCGAGCCCGAGTACCACCCGCCTCAGGCACAAAACCGGCGCCCCCGATTTCAGCGGGCCCGGGTGCCCTTCACCCCAGGCGCGAAGCCGGTGCCCCCGGTTGCAGTCGAGGCGAGTGCCGCCCGCCCCGGGCGCGAGGGCGGGGCGGGGGTGGCAGCCGCACGGGGGCTCCCCCACGCGACTGCCGCAGCCCGGAAGGCGCAGTACGGGCGCGACGACGCCGTGCCGTCTCCCCTGCGCGACCGCCGAGACCCGCCCCGCCCCGCGCAGCGGTCAGCGCACCCCGGCCAGCCGCCCCGTCGGCAACGTGCGGCGCGCCTGCGTGCCGGGTACCCGGAACGTCACCTGGACCGCCCCCGTCGGGGAGAGGGCGATGAGGAGGTTGGCGGACATGGCGGAGGCGAGGCGTTCGAGGAGCGGGAGGGTGGGGACGGCCTTGCCTCGTTCGAGGCGGGAGAGGGCGCCCTGGCTCATGCCGGCCTGGGCGGCGAGGCGTTCCTGGGTGAGGCCGAGTTCTACGCGGCGGGCCTTGACCGCGGCGCCGAGCGGTGTGCCGAGGCAGGCCCAGCCGGAGCCGGCGCGGGAGGCGTGCGGGACGACAGGCGGTTCTTCGGTCGGTGCGACCATGTTTCTTCATCTCCCCGTGGTGACGGCGCCGAAGCGGTGAGCGCCGATGCCCAGGGGACACCCGTGACAGGGGGGCCGGTTCCTCGCTTGGGCAACTTTTGAGCTTCACCGGAAGGAATCGTTCCGGAGGGGTTTCATACCGAGGAAGGCATAGACCCCGCGAATGTGAACCAGGTCACATTATTCGGCTCAGACATAGGGGCGAATCGCCAGCAAAGCACCCAGTACCGGCACCCTCGGCGACGCTATGGGCGTTTTGCCGATCATCCCCGCCCCCGTGTCAACCCCTCCCCCAACTCCCCTCCCGCACAACCCGGTTGTCACCCCGGCCGGCCCGCGGCCACCCTTCACCTCGCCACGGCGCCGGGACCTGCGACCCGGACCACCGCCGCAGGTGAACCGCTCATCGAAGGGAACCGTTCCGTGCGGAAAATCGCCAGTTCCGTCCTCGCCTCCGCCATCCTCGCCGGCGGCGCCGTGGCCGTCTCGGCGGGCCCCGCCTCCGCCGCCTGCCCGCCCGACCCGGGCACCCGCTACACGATCACGAACAAGTCGACGGTCCGCCAGTCCACGAACCTGCACAGCGACTGGATGTACGACGACCTCGGCGGCACCCTCACGTACAACAAGACGACGACGGCCGCCGTCAACGCGAGCGGCACCGCGACCCTCGGCACCGAGGCCGGTGTCATCTTCGCCAAGGCGAGCGCCTCGTTCAGCGTCACGGTCGGCAAGACCTGGACGAAGTCGAGCAGTTGGTCGTACACGATCCCGGCGAAGAACAAGGCGGGCAAGACCAAGGTCCGCATGACGATGTTCCACGAGTCGAAGAAGTTCCTCGCGACGAAGTACGCGTACCACTACGACGCGCGCTGCAAGTACGTCGAGAAGAAGGTCTGGGCGAAGTGGGTCACCGCCCCGGTGAAGAAGGACAGCAACGTCTGGGGCCTGGAGTGGAAGTAGTCCTGACCAGGCAGTGAGACGAGACGGCCCGCCGGTGAGGTCACCGGCGGGCCGTCACCGTTTCACCAGCCACGCTTCACCGGTCTCGACCAATGCCGTACGACTATCCGATCAACGCCGCGTTTCCGCAGGCCACACGGGGTGCACGCATCGTTGACGACGGCTTCGGCGCCCTGGTACACCGTCCGACAACCGGTCCCTGTGCGAGTCGTGTGAAGCGAGGTCATGTGCGATGAACCGACCCGGGCGCCTCCTGACGGCCACCGCCCTCACGTCGTCCCTCCTGCTCCCGGCCCTACCTCAGGCGTACGCGAAGGACGAGCCGAAAGTCCTCACCATCGCCGTCGCCCAGAGTGTCGACTCCCTGAGCCCCTTCCTCGCCTACCGCCTCGTGAGCACCAGCCTCCTGCGTCTCACGTACCAGTACCTGACGGACTACGACCCCGCCGACGCGCACGCGATCCCGGGCCTGGCGACCAAGTGGTCCTCCTCCCCCGACAAGCTGACCTGGACGTACACGATCCGCTCGGACGCGAAGTGGTCGGACGGCGAGCGGGTCACCGCCGAGGACGCGGCGTGGACGTTCACGAAGATGATGACGGACCCGGGGGCGGCCACCGCGAACGGGAGTTACGTCACGAACTTCGCGCAGGTGACGGCCCCGACGCCGACGCGGCTGGTCGTCAGGCTGAAGAGCCCGCAGTCGACGATGACCGCCCTGGACATGCCGATCGTGCCCAAGCACGTGTGGGAGAAGGTCGGCGACTTCTCGAAGTTCAACAACGACAAGTCGTTCCCGATCGTCGGCAACGGACCGTTCCTCATCACGGACTACAAACCCGACAGCTACGTCCGCCTCAAGGCCAACAAGGACTTCTGGCGGGGCGCCCCCCAGTTCGACGAGCTCCTCCTCAAGTACTACAAGGACGGTGACGCGGCGGTCGCGGCCCTCCAGAAGGGCGAGGTCTCCTTCGTCAACAACCTCACCCCGGCCCAGGCGACAGCGCTCGGGAGCAGGCCGGACATCAAGGTCAACAACGCCCCGGGCCGCCGCTTCTACGCCCTCGCTGTCAACCCCGGCGCCCGCGCGAAGGACGGCACCCGCTTCGGCGACGGCCACCCCTCCCTCCTCGACCAGCGCGTCCGCCAGGCCCTGTTCCGCGCCGTGGACCGCACCACGCTGATCGACAAGGTCTTCCAGGGCCAGGCCGTGGAAGGCGAGGGCTACATCCCGCCCCGGTTCACGGAGTACTTCTGGAAACCGCCGGCGGACCAGGAACTGTCGTACGACCCGCGGCGCGCCGCCCAGCTCCTCGACCGGGCGGGCTACCGGAAGAACGCGGACGGCCGCCGCCTCGGCAAGGACGGCAAGCCGATCACGTACCGCGTCCTGTGCCACGCGACCGACCCCAACGACAAGGCGGTCGGCCAGTACCTCAAGGAGTGGTGGGACGAACTGGGCATCGGGGTGCGCCTCGACTGCCTCGACAACGTCACCGACCCCTGGCTCGCCGGCACCTACGACCTCGCCTTCGACGGCTGGTCCGTCAACCCGGACCCGGACTACGTCCTGTCGATCCACACCTGCAACGCCCTGCCCGCGACCCCCAAGGACACCGGCGCCACCGACAACTTCATCTGCGACAAGCAGTACGACGCCCTGTACGCACGGCAGTTGGCCGAGTACGACCCGGCGAAGCGGGCCGGCCTGGTGAAGCAGATGCAGTCACGGCTGTACGACCTGGCGTACATGAACGTCATGGCGTACCAGAACTCCGTCGAGGCGTACCGCACCGACCAGATCGCCTCCATCGAGACGATGCCGAAGGCCGCCGGGAACATCTACGGGCAGGACGGGTACTGGAGTTGGTGGTCGGCGGTGCCGGCCGCCTCGTCCGGGGACTCCTCGTCGGGGCTGTCCGGCGGGGCGGTCGCCGGGATCGTCGCCGGGGCCGTGCTGCTGGCCGGGGCCGGGGTCTTCCTCGGGCTGCGGCGGCGCGCGGGGGCGGAGGACCGGGAGTGAGCGACACGGCGGCCGTCGTCGTCGGAGAGGCGCGCACACCCAAGGCGTCGAACGGCTATCTCCGGTACGGCGCGGGCAAGTTGGGCGGGGCGGTCGTCTCGCTGCTGGCCGTGCTGGTCACCGGGTTCTTCCTGTTCCGGCTGATCCCGGGCGACCCGGTGAAGACGATGACCGGGGGCCGGCCGGTGTCGGTGGAGCAACTCGCGCAGTACCGCAGGGAGTTCGGGCTCGACCTGCCGGTGTGGCGGCAGTTCGCGGACTACTGCGGCAAGGCGCTGACCGGTGACCTCGGGACGTCATACCAGTTCCGGACGCCGGTCGTCGACAAGATCGGCGAGGCGCTGCCGAACACGCTGCTGCTGACCGGCACGGCGTTCGTCCTCTACACGGTCCTCGGCATCGCGCTGGGCACCCGCTCCGCCTGGCGGCACGGCGGGCTCGGCGACCGCTTCAACACCGGTCTGGCGCTGGTCCTCTACTCGGTGCCGTCGTTCTGGCTGGGGCTGCTGCTGATCGTCGTCCTCGCGGTCGGGGCCGGACCGGTCCCGGGGCTGTTCCCAACGGGCGGGATGGAGACGGGCGGTGAGGAGGGGTTCGCGTATGTCCTGGACGTGGCCCACCACTTGGTGCTGCCCGTCGTCACGCTCGTCGCCGTCGAGTACGGGCAGACGCTGCTCGTGACGCGGTCCGCGCTGCTCGACGAGATGGGCAGCGACTACCTGACGACCGCGCGGGCCAAGGGACTCCGGGACGCGGTCGTGCGCCGCCGGCACGCCGTGCCGAACGCGCTGCTGCCGACGGTGACGCTCGTCTTCGTCAACCTCGGCCGGACCGTCGCCGGAGTGATCCTCGTCGAGACGGTGTTCTCCTGGCCGGGCCTCGGCGGGCTCTTCTACCAGGCGCTCAGCGTCCCCGATCTCCCCCTGGTCCAGGGCCTGTTCCTGTTCTTCGCGTCGGCGGTGATCGTCATGAACACCCTCGCCGACCTCGTCTATCCACTGCTCGACCCGAGGGTGGCCGCCCGATGACGACCCTGGCCTGGCAGCGCCGCCGCCTCGGCGCCGTACGCTTCTGGAACGCCTACCGCACGCACCGCGCGGGCCTGTCGGGGCTCGCCGCGCTGATCGCGTTCGCGCTCGTCGCCCTCACCGCTCCCCTGACCGTCGGCGCGGACGTCACCGGCGTGACCCACGCCCCCGGGCGGCCCCTGGAGAGCCCGAGCGGCGAGTTCTGGCTCGGCACCGACCGCTACGGCCGCGACCTGCTCGGGCTCGTGATCTGGGGCTCGCGGGTGTCGCTGCTCGTCGGGCTGCTCGCGGCGATCCTGTCGGTGGCGATCGGCACGCTGATCGGGGTGACCGCCGGGCACTTCAAGGGCATGTACGCGACCGTCGCGATGCGCGTCACCGACTGGTTCCTCGTCATGCCGACTCTGGTCCTCGCCATCGCCCTCGCGACCGTCCTGTCCCGCTCCCTCGGGACGGTGATCCTCGCGATCGGCGTGACCTCCTGGCCGACGACGGCCCGTCTCGTGCGCGCGCAGACGCTGGCCGTCGAGTCACGGCCGTACATCGAACGCGCCACCGCGCTCGGCGGCGGGCACGGGCACGTCATGGCCCGGCACGTCCTGCCCAACGTCATGCCGCTGGTGCTCGCGCAGACGACGCTCATGGTGTCGTCCTCGATCCTCTCGGAGGCGACGCTGGCCTTCCTGGGGCTCGGGGACCCGGCTGTCGTGTCCTGGGGCGGGCTTCTCCAGGAGGCCCGGGAGGCCGGCGCGGTGAGCGCGGGCCACTGGTGGTACCTCGTGCCGCCCGGCATCGCCATCGCCCTCGTCGCGCTGGCGTTCACGCTGTGCGGGCGCGCGGTCGAGTCGGTGCTCAACCCCCGGCTGGGGGTGGGGCGTTGAGCGTCCTCGAAGTACGGGATCTGCGGGTGACGTACCCGGGCGGGTTCGCGGCGGTGCGGGGCGTCGACCTCGATCTGATGCCCGGTCAGAAGCTGGGCGTGGCCGGGGAGTCGGGGTGCGGGAAGTCCACGCTCGCCCTCGCGCTGCTGCGGCTGCTGCCCGCCGGGACACGGGTCGAGGGGCGGATCCTGCTCGACGGCGAGGACGTCCTCGCGATGCGCTGGGGGCGGCTGCGGGCCGTCCGCTGGGCCGGGGCGTCCATCGTCTTCCAGGGCGCGATGCACTCCCTCAACCCCGTCCACCGGGTGGCCGACCAGATCGCCGAGCCGATCGTCCTGCACGGTGCGGTGACGCCGACTGCCGCGCGGCGCAAGGCGGGCGAGCTGCTGGAACAGGTCGGGCTACCAGCGGCTCGCGGGCGCTCGTACCCCCACGAGCTCTCCGGGGGCCAGCGCCAGCGCGTGATGATCGCGATGGCGCTCGCCTGCGCGCCGGACCTGATCGTCGCCGACGAACCCACCACCGCCCTCGACGTCATGGTCCAGGCCCAGATCCTGCGGCTCATCGAGGGGCTGGTGGCCGAGGAGGACCTCAGCCTCATCATGATCAGTCACGATCTGGCGGTCCTCGCGGAGACCTGCGACCGGCTCGCCGTGATGTACGCGGGCCGGGTCGTGGAGGAGGGCCCGGCCCGGGAGGTCTTCTCCGACGCCCGGCACCCCTACGCCCGCGCCCTCGCATCGGCGTTCCCCCGGGTCGGCGACCCCGCGGCCCGGTTCGCCCCACGCGGGTTGCCCGGCGACCCGCCGGACCCCTCCGACCTGCCGGGCGGGTGCGCGTTCCACCCTCGGTGCGGGGTGGCGCTGGAGGTCTGCGCGCGGGAGGACCAGGTGCTGCGGGAGGCGGGGGCGGGGCGGGTGGCCGCGTGTGTGCGGGTGGGAGAAGCCCGGTGAGCGGGGGCGGGGAACTCGACGCGGGGAAGCACGCCGGTGGCCTTTCCGGGGGCCGTGCGGGGAAGCACGCCGACGACGACGCCGACCGCCGTACGAAGGAGCCTCCCGTGGCCCTCCTGACCGCTGACTCCCTCCACGTCACCTTCCCCGGGCGGCGGGGTGGGCCGCCCGTACGGGCCGTGGACGGGGTCGAGTTGGCCGTCCGTGCCGGTGAAGTCGTCGCTCTCGTCGGGGAGTCGGGGTGCGGGAAGTCGACGCTGGCGCGGGCGCTGCTGGGGCTGGTGCGGCCCAGCGCCGGGCACGTGGCCTTCGCCGGGGAGCCGTTGGCGTACAACTCCCGTGCGCTGAAGGCGTACCGGCGCAAGGCGCAGCTCGTGCTCCAGGACCCGAGCGGGTCGCTGAACCCCCGGCACACCGTCTACGAGGCGGTCGCCGAGGGCTTGCGCATCCACGGGTACGGCGGTGACGAACGCGCCGCCGTCTCGGGGGCCTTGTCGCGGGCGGGGTTGCGGCCTCCCGAGCGGTTCTTCCTGCGCCACCCGCACGAACTGTCCGGCGGCCAGCGTCAACGGGTCGTCATCGCCGGGGCGTTGGTCCTGGAGCCGCAACTCCTCGTCGCCGACGAGCCCGTCGCCTCCCTCGACGCCTCCGTACGCGGCGAGATCCTCGCCCTTCTCCTGCGCCTGCGCGAGGAGTTGGGCCTCGCGGCCCTCGTCGTCACCCACGACCTCGGGCTCGCCTGGAACATCGCCGACCGGGTCGCGGTGATGTACCTCGGCCGGATCGTGGAGACGGGGACGGTGGAGGAGGTCCTGACGGGGCCTCGGCACCCGTACACCCAGGCCCTGCTGTCGGTCCTCCCCGACGCCCCCGGCGCCCCCGTCGTCCTCACCGGCGAACCCCCGGACCCGTCCCGCATCCCGAGCGGCTGCCGGTTCCGGGCGCGGTGCCCGGTGCTGGCGAGCGGGGAGGCGGAGCGGGCGGGGGTGGCGGGGAGGTGCCGGACGGAGGATCCGGGGGTGTTGGGTGGGGCGGGCGAGGCTCAAGTCGCCTGCCATCACGCCCTGGAAACACAGGTTCCCGGCACCTGAACCGCCAGGTGCCGGGAACCTCGGTCAAGAACTACGCCGCGTGGACGATGTCCTTCTCCTCGGCGAAGTGGCACGCCGAGTCGTGCGCGGCCGGGGTGTCCTCGCCCCGGAAGCGCTCGGGGATCGCGAGGAGCGGTATCTCCTCGGCGCACTTGTCCTGGGCCTTCCAGCAGCGGGTGCGGAAGCGGCACCCGGAGGGCGGGTTGGCCGGGGACGGGACGTCGCCGGTGAGGATGATCCGCTCACGGTTCTCGCGGGCCTCGGGGTCCGGGACGGGAACCGCCGACAGGAGCGCCTGCGTGTACGGGTGCGTCGGGTGCTCGTAGATCTGCTCGTCGGTGCCGATCTCGGCGAGCTTGCCGAGGTACATGACGCCGACGCGGTCCGAGATGTGCCGGACGATCGACAGGTCGTGCGCGATGAAGATGTACGACAGGTCGAACTCGTCCTGGAGCCCCTCCATCAGGTTGATGACCTGGGCCTGCACGGAGACGTCCAGCGCGGAGACCGGCTCGTCGCAGATGATGACCTCGGGGTTGAGGGCGAGTCCGCGGGCGATGCCGATGCGCTGCCGCTGGCCACCGGAGAACTGGTGGGGGTAGCGGTTGATGTACTCCGGGTTGAGGCCGACGACGTCGAGCAGCTCCTTCACCCGCTGGCGCCGGTCGCCCTTGGGGGCCACCTCGGGGTGGATGTCGAACGGCTCCCCGATGATGTCGCCGACCGTCATGCGCGGGTTCAGCGAGGTGTACGGATCCTGGAAGATCATCTGGATGTTCCGGCGGACGGCCTTGAGGGCCTTGCCGGACAGCCGGGTGATGTCCTCACCCTTGTAGAAGACCTCGCCGGACGTCGCGCGCTCCAGGTTCATCAGGAGCTTGGCGACGGTCGACTTGCCGCAGCCGGACTCGCCCACGATGCCGAGCGTCTCGCCCTTGTAGAGGTCGAAGGAGACCCCGTCGACGGCCTTGACGGCGCCGACCTGGCGTTTGATGACGATGCCCTGCGTCAGGGGGAAGTGCTTGACGAGGTTGCGCACCTGGAGGATGGGCTCACCCCGGTCCGCCGGAGCCGCCTCCTTGGACACGGAGACGTCCGGCTTGACGTCCTCGGGCTCGGCGGCCTTGGTCGTCTCAGCCATGGATCGTCTCCTTCCAGAAGTGGCACGCGCTGGCGCGGCCGGGCAGTTCCGTACCGTCCCGCTCGGTCACCGGGACGAGCGGCGGCAGGTCCGTACGGCAGATGTCCTGCGCCTTCTCGCAGCGCGGGTTGAAGGCGCAGCCCTGCGGGACCTTGAGCAGGTTGGGCGGCAGGCCCTTGATCGCGTACAGCTCCTGGCCCTTCTGGTCCAGGCGCGGGATCGAGTCGAGCAGACCCCGGGTGTACGGGTGGGCGGGGCGCTTGTACAGCTCGTGCACCGGCGCCGTCTCGACGATCCGGCCCGCGTACATCACGGCGATCTTGTCGGCGACGTCCGCGACGACCCCGAGGTCGTGGGTGATGAGGATGAGCCCCATCTGGTACTCGCGCTGGAGCTCCGCGAGCAGGTCCATGACCTGGGCCTGGACGGTCACGTCGAGGGCCGTGGTGGGCTCGTCGGCGATGATCAGGTCCGGTTCGAGGGCGAGCGCCATGGCGATCATGATGCGCTGGCGCATACCGCCCGAGAACTGGTGGGGGTAGTCGTTGACGCGAGCCGCGGCGGCCGGGATCTTCACCCGGTCCATCAGCTCGATCGACTTCGCCTTGGCGTCCTTGCGGGACATCCCCTGGTGGACGCGGAACATCTCGCCGAGCTGGAAGCCCACGCTGAGCACGGGGTTGAGCGAGGAGAGCGCGTCCTGGAAGATCATCGCGATGCGGGCACCGCGCAGCTTGCGCCGCTCCTCCTCGGACATGGTCAGCATGTCCTGGCCCTTGAAGCGGATCTCGCCCTGGGGGATGCTGGCCGGCGGCATGTCGAGGATGCCCATGATCGCCTGAGCCGTCACGGACTTGCCCGAACCGGACTCGCCGAGCACGGCGAGCGTCTCGCCGGACTTCACCGAGTAGTTGACGCCGTTGACGGCGCGGACGACGCCCTCGCGGGTCTTGAACTCGACGTGCAGGTCGCGGACTTCGAGCAGCGGGCTGTCGCTGTCCTTGCCGTCCCGGGGAGCCGGGACTGCGTCCGTCGTATCGATGGTGGTCACGTACGCCTCCCTAGCGCATCTTGGGGTCGAAGGCGTCGCGCACCACGTCGCCGAGCATGATGAACGCCAGCACGGTGATGCTGAGGAAACCGGCCGGGAACAGCAGCGCGTGCGGCGAGGTGAGGAACCGGTCCTGCGCGTCGGAGATCATCAGGCCCCAGGAGATGTTGGGGGCCTGGATGCCGATGCCGAGGTAGGACAGGGCGGCCTCCGCGGCGATGTAGACGCCGAGGTTCATCGTGGTGATGACGATGACGGGGGCCAGCGTGTTCGGCAGGATGTGCCGGAACGCGATCCGCTTCGAGTCGGCGCCGAGTGCTCGCGCCGCCGAGACGTAGTCGTGGTACTTGTTCGCGATGACCTCGCCGCGCATGATCCGGTAGACCTGTGGCCAGCCGAGGATCGCCATGATGAACGAGACGCCCCAGACGTTGCCGGCGTTGAAGATCGACATGATCAGCAGACCGCCGATGATCAGCGGCAGGGAGGCGAAGATCTCGGTGACACGGGAGACGACCGAGTCGACCCAGCCGCCGATGAGACCCGCGAGCATGCCGAGGAGGCCACCGATCAAGGTGGTGGCGAGGGTGGTGACGACACCGACCACGATCGAGTTGCGGGTACCCCAGACGGTGCGGGTGTAGATGTCGCAGCCCTGGACGTCATAGCCGAACCAGTGGCCGGAGGACGGCCCGTTCATCGAGTTCTCCAGCTGGCAGAAGCCGTCGGACAACGGCGAGCGGGAGGTGAACAGGCTCGGTGCGATCGCCAGCGCGAGCAGGGCCGCGATGATGATCAGGGTGAAGATGAACATGGGCCGCTTGCGCAGGTCCGCCCAGCCGTCCTTGAGGAGACTGGCCTGCCGGGCTGCCGCCTTCTCCTCCGCCTCCAACTCCTTGGCCAGCGCGGCCTCGTCGGGGACAGAGGGCTTCTCTATCGTCTTCTCACTCATAGCGGATCCTCGGGTCGAGCACGGCGTACAGCAGGTCTACGAGGAGGTTGGCCACCAGGTAGATCAGGACGAGCAGGGTCACCAGACCGACCACGACGGGCCGTTCGCGCAGGTACACGGACTGGGCGATCTGGCCGCCGAGACCGGGCAGGTTGAAGACGCGCTCGGTGATGATGGCGCCGCCCATCAGGGCGCCGAGGTCCATGCCCAGGAAGGTGACGACCGGGATCAGCGAGTTGCGCAGCGCGTGCACGCCGATGACGCGACGACGGGGCAGGCCCTTGGCGACCGCGGTGCGCACGTAGTCGGCGCGGACCGACTCGCCCATGCTCGTCCGGGTGAGACGGGCGATGTAGGCCATGGAGGTCGAGGCCAGGACGATGGCGGGCAGGATGTAACTCTGCGGCCAGCCCTTCTCGATACCGGCGACCGGTGTGACCTTGAGGTTCACGCCGAGCTCCAGCTGGAGCACGCTGCCGAGGACGAAGACGGGGATGGAGATCAGGATCAGCGTGGAGACCAGCACCACGTTGTCGATGAACTTGCCCTTCTTCAGCGCGGCGAAGATACCGGCGACGATGCCGATCACGGCCTCGATGCCGAACGCGGTGAGGGCGAGCTCCAGCGTGACCGGGAACCGCTCGGAGACGATCTCCGAGATCTCGCGGCCGTTGTACGTCTGGCCCAGGTCACCGGTGAAGACACCGCTGATGTAGTGCCAGTACTGCTGGTACAGCGGCTCGTTGAGGTGGTACTGCTCACGCAGCATCGCCGCGACGTTGGGGTCGGCGCGCTTCTCGCCGGCCAGGGCCTGGATCGGGTCGCCGGGCAAAGCGAAGACCAGGCAAAAGATGATGAACGTGACGCCTATCAGTACAGGGATTGCCTGTAGCAGGCGTCGCGCCGCATATCGGCCCATGGGTACTCCAGAGGGGGGGGTTGCTGAGTCCGTCCGCCGCCGGGGGCACGGCTCGTCAGGACGGGAGACGGCAGACGGGGTGAGCAGGGGAAGGACCCGCCTCCCCCTGCTCACCCTGGTCCGCTGTTGGTCGGAAACCGCTCAGTTGCGTACTAGCTGAGCGTGACCGAGTCCCACAGGACGTTGTGACCGGCGACCTTGACCGACTTGATCTTGTCGCTGAAGCCGGCGTTCATCTTGTAGAAGTAGATCGGGATGTACGGCATCTCGTCGAGCAGGATGTCGTCCGCCGCCTGGTACTTCTTGATGGCGTCGGCCGGCGTCGGCGCCTGGTCGCCCTCGACGAGCAGCTTGTCGAAGGCCGGGTTCGAGTAGCCGGCGTAGTTGGAGCCGTTCGCGATGGCGTCCGTGGAGAAGATCGGACGGAGGTAGTTCTCCATGTCCGGGTAGTCCATGTTCCAGCCCATGCGGAACGCACCCTGGTACTTCTTCGCGTCCAGGTCGTTGAGGATGGTCTGGAACTGCTCGAACGGCTTGGCCGTGACCTTGATGCCCAGGTTCTGCTGGATCTGGTTCGCGACCGCGGTGACCCACGCCTTGTGGTCGCCGTCGGCGTTGTAGCCGATCTCCAGGGTGTTGCCCGGGAGGCCGCCGCTGGCCTTGTACAGCTCCTTGGCCTTCGTCGGGTTCAGCGTGCACGCGTCGCCGCAGGCGCCCTGGCGGTAGCCGTCGATGATCGGGCTGACGAAGTCGTCGGCGGGCATGCGCGCGCCGAGGAAGATCTTGTCGGCGATCGCCTTCCGGTCGATCGACATCGAGATCGCCTTGCGGAGGTCCTTGTTCTGGAAGAGCTTGTTGTACTTCAGCGGGAAGCCGATGTAGCCGACGCCGGAGTCGGACTCGTCGAGCGTGCGGTTCGGGAGGTCCTTCTTGTACGTCGGCAGACCCGAGTTCGGGATCGTGATGTCGAGGTCGAGGTTGCCTGCGACCAGGTCCTTGTACGCGGTGTCGGCGTTCGAGTAGATCTTGAAGTCGATGCCCTTGACCGTGTACTTGGCCGCGTCGGGGTACTTGTCGTACTTCTTGACCTTGATCGACTCGTTGTGCTTGAACGTGCCGTCCATCATGTACGGCCCGTTGCCGATGGGGGCCTCGCCGAACTTCTTCGGGTCCTTGAAGAACGCCTGGGGCAGCGGGGCGAACGCCGTGTACGACAGCTGCGCGCGGAACGCGGAGAACGCACCGGTCAGCGTGACCTGGAGGGTGTTCTCGTCGATGGCCTTGAGGCCGGACATCTTGTCGGTCGTGGGCTTCTTGCCCTCGCCCGGGTTGAGGTCGGTCCAGCCCTGGATGTGGTTGAACAGGGCGTTGGTCTGCTGCGCGTTCTGCTGGTTGGCGCCGTAGTTCCAGGCGTCGACGTAGGACTGCGCCGTGACCTTCTCACCGTTGTGGAAGGTGTAGCCCGGCTTCAGCTTGAACGTCCAGACCTTGTTGTCCTTGGTCTCGATCGAGGCCGCCATGTCGTCGACGACCTTGTTGTCCGCGTCGAGCTTGGTCAGACCCGTGAAGAGGGCGTGGATGACCTGGGCGCCCTCGGTCTCGTAGGTGTTGCTCGGAACGAGTCCGTTCTGCGGCTCACCGATCTGCATCGAGACAGTGCCGTCGTTCTTGCCCGAGCCGCTGCTGTCACCGCCCCCGCCACAGGCCGTCGCGCCGAGTACCACCACCGTGGCTATGGCCACCCACTTGGCGCTCTTGGCACCGCGCATGGGTTCCTCCTCATGAGTCCCTAGGTTCACCGCATAGAAGAGCACAAGACATCACACCGTCACCGATGTCGGTAAGAGTCAGTGCCCCCTGCGCTCGCGAGCCGACGCCACCTGAAGACGTGGACCCGTAGTTCCGAGCTCTACGCGCCTAACTATCTGCCATCACAGATGGCCGAACCACACCCGCAAGGTCTCGGTTCGATCACACCTGCCGCCTACTTCTTCCAAAATCCGGACAAAGCGCTAGGTGAGAGATCCCTGCGAAACGGACTTGTTACACAACTATCGACGATAGGTGTCCGGATAGCGGACGCTGACGCAAAAAAATCATTTGCCAACAAGTGCGGAGGAACTCCCTCGACGCACCGGGCGGAACAAAACGTGACGTTCCCCGACAGGTGACCCGTCCTCCTCGCCACGATAGCGCCGCGCCGCCCTCCGGTGCGATCGCTCCGCACAAGCCCGCCCAGGCCGTAGGGAAAACCCTGTACGCACGAGGACCGGGCCCCTCGAAAGGGACCCGGCCTCATCACTCTCTTCTTACCGCGCCGTCAGCAGTACCCGTTCTTCGCGGCCCGCTTCGCCGTGCCCGCCGCGGGGTTCTCGGTGCACTTCACCGCGCCCTCGGCGTCGACGCTCCAACTGCGCGCCTTGCCGTAGCCGACGCTTCCCCACCCCGTCCCCCGGGAGTTGCAGGTCTTGGCGCTGTAGTAGCCCGACACCTTCTTGACACCGCTGAAGATCGCGTAGGTACCCGGCTGGTTGAAGTTGAACGTGATCGTCTCGCTCGTCTCCTTGGTCTTCTCCCCGGCCTTCGCCAACGTCCCGGAGACGTTCGCGTCGAGGCTGGAGATCACCCAGCTCGCCGAGTAGCTGACCCCGGTGGTGATCTCCCGGCTGGACGAGACGGAGGCACGGACCGTCGCGGTCTTGGAGTGCGTGCCGGTCGTCCCTGCCGCGATGCTGATCTGCTTGGCGTGCGTGATGACCCAGCTCTGGCTGACGCTGGTCCACTTGGCGCTCTTGTAACCCGGCTCGCAGACGAGCGGAGCCGCGTTCGCGGCGGTGACCGGCCCCAGCACGACCGTGGCGGCGACCAGCCCGGTGACGCCGGCGACGGACAGCAGTTTCTTCTTCAAGAGGTCCCCCGATATCTCTCGTACGAACGGCCCTGGTGAGGAGCCGTGCGAGGAAGCTAACAGGGGGCCTGGGAGGCGTCACGGCACTTGAGCGAGATCTGAGAGTCGGGAAGCGAGGCCGCGGATCACGAAAAGCCGCGGCCGGCCCCCGCCCACCCCTCCGCAGGCACCCCCGCCCCGAGCCCCGTACCATGGGGTGAGGCCGTGGCATGTGACCGCCCGGCAGGGTCCGCGTAACACAGACGTACGCGTCGGCCTCTTCCTCATACTCCGGGAGTACGTCCACTATGGCCACGCGCCACGACATCCGCAATGTCGCCATCGTCGCCCACGTCGACCACGGCAAGACGACCCTGGTCGACGCCATGCTCAAGCAGGCCGGTGCCTTCGCCGCGCACGCCGCCGAGTCGCTCGACGACCGCATGATGGACTCGAACGACCTGGAGCGTGAGAAGGGCATCACGATCCTCGCCAAGAACACGGCGGTGAAGTACCACCCCAAGGACGGGGCGGACGTCGTGACGATCAACATCATCGACACCCCCGGCCACGCCGACTTCGGCGGCGAGGTCGAGCGCGGCCTGTCGATGGTCGACGCGGTCGTCCTGCTGGTCGACGCCTCGGAGGGCCCCCTCCCGCAGACCCGCTTCGTGCTGCGCAAGGCCCTCCAGGCCAAGCTCCCGGTCATCCTGTGCATCAACAAGACGGACCGCCCGGACTCCCGCATCGACGAGGTCGTCAACGAGACGTACGACCTCTTCCTGGACCTCGACGCCGACGAGGACCAGATCGAGTTCCCGATCGTCTACGCCTGCGCGCGCGACGGCGTCGCCTCCCTGACCAAGCCGGAGAACGGCACGGTCCCGCAGGACAGCGACAACCTGGAGCCGTTCTTCTCCACGATCCTGTCGCACGTCCCGGCCCCGGAGTACGACGAGGAGGCGCCCCTCCAGGCGCACGTCACGAACCTCGACGCCGACAACTTCCTCGGCCGTATCGCGCTGCTGCGTGTCGAGCAGGGCGAGCTGCGCAAGGGCCAGACCGTCACGTGGATCAAGCGCGACGGCTCGATGACCAACGTGCGCATCACCGAGCTGCTGATGACCGAGGCGCTCACCCGCAAGCCCGCCGAGAAGGCCGGCCCGGGTGACATCTGCGCGGTCGCCGGTATCTCGGACATCATGATCGGCGAGACCCTCGCCGACACCGAGAACCCGATCCCGCTGCCGCTCATCACGGTCGACGAGCCCGCGATCTCGATGACCATCGGCACCAACACCTCGCCGCTGGTCGGCCGCGGCGGCACCGGCAAGGGCGCCGACGCGAAGGCGGCCGTCAAGGACCGCAAGGTCACCGCCCGCCAGGTCAAGGACCGCCTCGACCGCGAGCTCATCGGCAACGTCTCGCTGCGCGTCCTCGACACCGAGCGCCCGGACGCCTGGGAGGTGCAGGGCCGCGGTGAGCTGGCGCTCGCCATCCTGGTCGAGCAGATGCGCCGCGAGGGCTTCGAGCTGACCATCGGCAAGCCGCAGGTCGTCACGAAGGAGGTCGACGGCAAGACGTACGAGCCCGTCGAGCGCATGACGATCGACGTCCCCGAGGAGCACATGGGCGCGGTCACGCAGCTCATGGGCGTCCGCAAGGGCCGCATGGACAACATGTCCAACCACGGCTCCGGCTGGGTCCGCATGGAGTTCGTCGTCCCCTCGCGCGGCCTGATCGGCTTCCGTACGGAGTTCCTGACCGGGACGCGCGGCACGGGCATCGCGCACTCCATCCACGAGGGCCACGAGCCGTGGTTCGGCACGCTGACGACCCGTAACAACGGCTCGCTGGTCGCCGACCGCGCGGGCGCGGTCACCGCGTTCGCGATGACCAACCTCCAGGAGCGCGGCGTCCTGTTCACCGACCCGGGCACCGAGGTGTACGAGGGCATGATCGTCGGCGAGAACTCCCGCTCCGACGACATGGACGTGAACATCACCAAGGAGAAGAAGCTCACCAACATGCGCTCCTCCTCCGCCGACTCCTTCGAGGCGATCGTCCCGCCGCGCAAGCTGTCGCTCGAGCAGTCCCTGGAGTTCTGCCGCGACGACGAGTGCGTCGAGGTGACCCCGGAGGCGATCCGCATCCGCAAGGTGGTCCTGGACCAGCGCGACCGCGCCCGTACGGCGAGCCGCGCGAAGCACAACTGACGTACGCGAAAAGGCCGGTGACCCCTTTCTCGGGGGCACCGGCCTTTCGCGTGCGCGGGGTCAGTCCGCCGACGGCGACGGCGAGATCGTCGCGCCCTTCCTCAGGAAGCCCATGTCCTCGAAGACCGGGGTCTGGAAGCCGAAGGCGCCCGCGTTCACCAAGTCCTTGCGGGCGGCGGTGAGTTGGGGGCGCTGGTAGAGGGGGATGGAGCCGGCGGCGGCCCAGATGCGGGAGTCGGCCTTGCGGATGAGGGAGCGGGACTCGTCGGTGTCGAGGGTGGAGATGGCCTGGTCGAAGAGCTGGTCGACCTGGTCGGTGCCGACGCGGGTGTAGTTCTGTTCGACGTTCAGGGAGCCGTCGGCCGCCGGGACCGGCTTGGAGTAGATGGGGCGGGCGTCGGTCGCGGGGAACGCGGAGGCCGGCCAGGTGTAGAGGGCGAGGTCGTACTGGCCCGAGGCGACGTGGTCCTTGAAGTAGCTCTCGTCCGGGACCTTGGTGATGTCGGTGCGGATGCCGACCTTGGTGAGCATCCGGGAGATCCGCTCGGCGACGACCCGCAGGGACTCCGAGCCCGCGCCCGACGGGACGACGAAGCGCAGGGTGAGCGCCTTGCCGTCCTTGGCGAGGGGACCTGCGGCGCCGGCGGGGGCGGGGGTGCCCTTCGGGGCGTACGCGCCGGGGGCGGCGCCTTGTCCGGCGTACTGCTTGCCGTCCTGGGCCCGAGCCGACGCGTCGTCCGAGGGCGCCTTGTCGTCCTCCCCCACGATGTACGTCCCGTCGTCCCCGCCGTCGGAGTCCGCCGGCTTCTGCGGTCCCGCCCCCTTCTCGCCGGGCTTCTTCTCGATCACCGGCCCCCCGGCCACCCACCCGGCGTCGGTCAGCAGGGCCTGGGCCTCGGCGGTGTCCTGGCCGCCGAGCGCTCCGCTGCCGTCGGCGTACGCGTCCTGGCCCGAGAGGGCGAGGTGGGAGCCGACGGGGGCGGCGGGGAGGCCGAGGGGGTGCAGGACGGCGGAGGCCAGCTCGGTGCGGTCGAGGGCGCGGGCGACGGCGCGCCGGACGCGTTCGTCGGCGAGGGGGCCGTTCTCGCCGTTCATGGCGAGCTGCGTGTACGCGGGTTCAAGGGACTTGCGGACCTCGTAGCCCTGGAGGGTCCGCTGCTGCTTCTCCCAGGCGGCGATGGCCTTGCGCAGCTTCTTCGCGGCGCGGACCTTGCGGTCGGCGCCCTCCTCCTCGTACTCGTCGCTCTCGGCCTTCGCTGCGGCCGACGCCCGGGCCATCGCCGCCGTGAGGGACTTCGCGGCGGTACGGCCGCTGCCCGCGCCGGTCAGGGGGCCGCCGGTGCCCTTCGCGGCCTCGGCGATGCGGGTGGCGTCGGCGGGGTCGATGTCGGCGAGGTCGACGGTGCCCGCGGCGAGGGCGGCGGAGCGCTTCGCGCGGGGTACGGCGGTGAGGCGGATCTCGGACAACTTCGCGGGCCGCCCCCACCAGCGGGCGTTGCGGGTGAGGCGGATCACGTCGGCCTTGCGGTCGACGTCGGTGAGCGCGAACGGCCCCGCGGTGACCTTGAGCTTGCGGCGCGCGGAGTCGTTGAAGGCGTCCGGCGTGCCCATGACGTCCTTGGGGTACAGCGGCGAGAACAGGGACTGCCAGTCGGCGTACGGGCGGCTGAAGGTGACGCGGACCTCAAGGTCGTTGGCGCCGCGCTCGACCTTCTCGATGCGGTCGTACCCGGCGTTGCGGGCGGTCCAGTAGGCGCTGTCGCGGCCGGAGAGGGCGCGCCACTGGGCGGCGAAGTCGGCGGCGCCGATCTCGCGGCCGTCGCTCCACACGGCCTGCTGGTTGAGGCGGTACAGGACGACCTGCTGGGGCTCGGTCTCGACGACCTTCGCGGACTCCAGGTAGTCGGCGTCGCGCTGCGGGCGGCCGTTGGCGTCGAGGCGGTACATGGCCGGCAGGACGGCCTGGGCGACGCGGGTGGTGGTGGCGTCGGCGTCGGACTGGAAGGTGTTGAAGGTGTCGGGCACGTCGTCGACGGCCCAGCGCAGGGTGCCGCCGTCGGCGACGAGGGGCCGGCCGGCGGCGGCGATCTGCTGGCCGGCGAGGGGCTTGGTGGCCTCGTCGTCGCCGGCGCAGCCGCTGAGCAGGGGGACCGCGAGCGCACCCGCGGTGAGGAAGGCGACCGAGCGCATGACCGCGCGGGTGCTGACGCCGTCGTATGACATCGCTGTTACCTCCGGCTCCGCGGGAGGGCGCTCGCGGATCGACGTAAAGTCCGATCAACCCTTGATCGGATGTACGGGCGGGCGTACGCCGCCACTGAAGAGGAAGGGGCGCGGGGAGGTCTCCCGACACGACGGGGGCGGGGCGGAAGGTCACTCGCACGGCGCAACGGGAGCGGGCCGGCATGGCGCACTCGGGCGCCGCGCGCCCTGCGCTCCGGCGTAAATCCGACCCCGTGCGCCCCATCGGTCACCCAATCCGTGCACGGCGCTTCACACCGGGTGGTGTGACGCGCGACACTCGCAGGCGCATGAACGTCATGTCCGCCCACGGAAGTGAGGTCGCGTCATGTCCGTGCACGACGAACTCACGTCGGTCCAGCGCTGCCTCGACGACCTGGTGCGTGCCATCGGCCGGCTGGAGAAGCAGTGCGACGCCGGCTCGCTTGAGCTGCGCCGGGTCCGCTCCGACGTGACCCATCTGCGCGAGAGCCTGGCGCTCCTGCGCGAGGCGACCCCGGGTCCCGCGGCCCGCCGCCCCGACCTGGTCCCCATCCCCGACACCCCGTACGACAGCTCCCTGTGGACGGACTCGGACGACGAGGGAGTAGGCAACCGCCACCGACCCTGACCACCGAACGGGAGTCATCCTTGGCAACCGACACGGAACCCGGTACGGACCCTCATCCCCGCCGGGTCGGCGTCCGCGCGCCGACCCGCGCCGCGATCTCCGCACCCCATCTGCGCACCGACCGCTGGTGGCTGGCGCCCGCGGTCACCGCCGCCGGGCTGCTCGCGTTCGTCGTGTACTCGACGTGGCGGGCGTTCGCGAACGCCGACTACTACGCGGCCCCGTACGTCTCGCCGTTCTACTCGCCGTGCCTCGCGGAGAACTGCGACCCGATGCGCTCGGGGCCCAACGCCGGGATTTTCGGGGGCTGGTGGGGGATCTCGCCGGCGATCCTGATCCTGATCTTCCCGCTGGGCTTCCGGCTGACCTGCTACTACTACCGCAAGGCGTACTACCGGGGCTTCTGGGCCTCTCCCCCGGCCTGCGCGGTGGCCGAGCCGCACGCCAGGTACACCGGCGAGACGCGGTTCCCGCTGATCCTCCAGAACATCCACCGGTACTTCTTCTACGCGGCGATCGTGGTCGCGGGCATCCTCACCTACGACACGGTCCTGGCGTTCCGCGACGAGCACTACAACTGGGGCCACATGGGCCTGGGTTCGCTGGTGTTCCTCGTCAACATCGGCCTGATCTGGGCCTATACGCTCTCCTGCCACTCCTGCCGGCACATCGTCGGCGGCAAGCTCAAGCACTTCTCCAGACATCCGGTGCGGTACAGGGCGTGGCAGTTCGTCGGCAAACTGAACGACCGTCACATGCTGCTGGCGTGGGCGTCGTTGATCAGCGTGGCCGCCGCGGACTTCTACGTGTATCTCGTCGCTTCCGGTGCCTTCGACGATCCGCGATTCTTCTAGTGAGTGGGGCCTTCTGATGTCCGTGGTCGACCGCCAGGAGTGGGACGTCGTCGTGATCGGGGCCGGCGGCGCCGGGCTGCGCGCCGCGATCGAGGCGCGCGAGCGCGGCGCCCGTACGGCCGTGATCTGCAAGTCGCTGTTCGGCAAGGCGCATACGGTGATGGCGGAGGGCGGCATCGCGGCGGCGATGGGGAACGTCAACTCCGGCGACGACTGGCAGGTCCACTTCCGCGACACGATGCGCGGCGGCAAGTTCCTCAACCAGTGGCGGATGGCCGAGCTGCACGCGCGCGAAGCCCCGGACCGGGTCTGGGAGCTGGAGACCTGGGGCGCCCTCTTCGACCGGACGAAGGACGGCCGGATCTCGCAGCGCAACTTCGGCGGCCACGAGTACCCGCGCCTCGCGCACGTCGGCGACCGCACCGGCCTGGAGCTGATCCGCACGCTGCAACAGCGGGTCGTCGGCCTCCAGCAGGAGGACCACAAGGAGACCGGCGACTACGAGTCGGGGCTGAAGGTCTTTCAGGAACACACCGTCACCCGGCTGTTGAAGTCCCCGGACGGCCGGATCTCCGGGGTCTTCGCCTACGACCGTGAGACGGGCCGCTTCCTCGTGCTGGAGGCGCCGGCCGTGGTGATCGCGACCGGCGGCATCGGCAAGTCGTTCAAGGTGACGTCCAACTCCTGGGAGTACACCGGCGACGGCCACGCCCTCGCGCTGCTCGCCGGGGCGCCGCTGCTCAACATGGAGTTCGTGCAGTTCCATCCGACCGGCATGGTCTGGCCGCCGTCCGTGAAGGGCATCCTCGTCACCGAGTCGGTGCGCGGGGACGGCGGGGTGCTGCGCAACTCCGAGGGCAAGCGGTTCATGTTCGACTACATCCCGGACGTCTTCAAGGAGAAGTACGCCGAGTCCGAGGCGGAGGGCGACCGTTGGTACGACGACCCCGACAACAACCGCCGCCCGCCTGAGCTGTTGCCCCGCGACGAGGTCGCCCGCGCGATCAACTCCGAGGTCAAGGCGGGCCGGGGCTCCCCGCACGGCGGGGTCTTCCTGGACGTGTCGACCCGGATGCCGGCCGAGGTGATCCGGCGCCGGCTGCCGTCCATGTACCACCAGTTCAAGGAGCTGGCGGACGTCGACATCACGGCCGAGGCGATGGAGGTCGGGCCGACGTGTCACTACGTGATGGGCGGCATCGCCGTCGACTCCGACACGGCCGCCGCTCGCGGGGTGCCGGGGCTGTTCGCGGCGGGGGAGGTCGCCGGCGGGATGCACGGGTCGAACCGGCTCGGCGGCAACTCCCTGTCGGACCTGCTGGTGTTCGGGCGCAGGGCGGGGTGGCACGCGGCGAACTACGTGGACGACCTGGAAGCGCGGCCAGTGACAGAGGAGACGGCGATCGACGCGGCGGCTGCGGAGGCGCTCAGGCCGTTCTCGGCGGAGGAACACCCCGACACGGACACCACCCCCGAGAACCCCTACACCCTCCACCAGGAACTCCAGCAGGCCATGAACGACCTCGTCGGGATCATCCGCCGCCAGGGCGAGATGGAACAAGCCCTGGGGAAACTCGCCGAGTTGAGGGTCCGTGCCCGGCGCGCCGGGGTCGAGGGGCACCGGCAGTTCAACCCGGGCTGGCACCTCGCCCTGGACCTGCGCAACATGCTGCTGGTCAGCGAGTGCGTGGCGCGGGCGGCGCTGGAGCGTACCGAGTCGCGGGGCGGCCACACCCGCGAGGACCACCCGACGATGGAGCGGTCCTGGCGCAACGTCAATCTCCTGTGCCAACTCACCGACCCCAAGGGCGAGTTGACCGAGCGCGACCAGATCACCCTGACCCGTGAGACGACCACCCCCATCCGCCCCGACCTGCTCGCCCTCTTCGACAAGGAGGAGCTGGTCAAGTACCTCGCCGAAGAGGAGCTGTACGAGTGAGTGGATACGAGGCCCGCTTCAAGGTGTGGCGGGGTGACGTCGGAGGCGGCGGCCTGGAGGACTTCACCGTCGAGGTCAACGAGGGCGAGGTCGTGCTGGACATCATCCACCGCCTCCAGGCAACGCAGGCACCGGACCTGGCGGTGCGCTGGAACTGCAAGGCGGGCAAGTGCGGTTCGTGCTCGGCGGAGGTCAACGGCCGCCCGAGGCTGATGTGCATGACCCGCATGTCGGTGTTCGAGCGGACGGAGACGATCACGGTCACGCCGCTGCGGGCCTTCCCGGTCGTCCGCGATCTGGTGACGGACGTCGGCTTCAACTACCAGAAGGCGAGGGAGGTTCCGGCGTTCGTGCCGCCCGCCGGGGTCGCTCCCGGCGAGTACCGGATGATGCAGGAGGACGTGGACCGCTCGCAGGAGTTCCGCAAGTGCATCGAGTGCTTCCTCTGCCAGGACACGTGCCATGTCGTCCGGGACCACGAGGAGAACAAGACGGCGTTCGCGGGACCCCGATTCCTCATGCGGGTCGCCGAGTTGGACATGCACCCGCTGGACGCGGCCCAGGAGTCCGGCCTGGACCGCAAGACGACGGCCCAGGACGAACACGGCCTCGGCTACTGCAACATCACCAAGTGCTGTACGGAGGTCTGCCCCGAGGGCATCCACATCACCGACAACGCGCTGATCCCGCTGAAGGAGCGGGCCGTCGACCGCAAGTACGACCCGCTGGTGTGGCTCGGCAACAAGATCCGCCGCAGGACGCCTTAGGACTTCTTCGCCCGCAGGTACCCCGAGTGCGCCACGGAACCGAGGAATTCGAGCCGGGTCCCCCCGGCCATGTGCTTGTCGAACGCCTCTTTGATCCCGGGCCACTTGGGGTGACCGAAGTCGTCGAGGACGACGATCCCGCCCGGCGCGATGATCTCCTCGACCCACTCCAGGTCCTGCGCGACCCCGTTCG
This sequence comes from Streptomyces niveiscabiei, assembly GCF_033794345.1. Taxonomy (NCBI): domain Bacteria; kingdom Bacillati; phylum Actinomycetota; class Actinomycetes; order Kitasatosporales; family Streptomycetaceae; genus Streptomyces; species Streptomyces niveiscabiei. The sequence continues at coordinate 37,158 of NZ_JARAYJ010000020.1, read as the reverse complement.
CGGAGTGGTCGCCGTCGACGATGACCACGCCGTACTTCCGGTCGGAGACCAGCGCACGGACCTCGGGGTCCTCGGAGAAGCCCTGCTGGACGCGGGCGGAGGTGCCCGCGTCGCCGGCCAGCGCGAGGTTGGTGCGGACGGCCGCGCCGCGCACCGGCGTGCCCGTCGCGTCGTCGCCCATCGTCGTGCCCGGCTGGAGCTGCGTGCCCGCCAGCGGGTCGACGATCGTGAGCTTCGGGTCGCGGCCCGCGCGCTCCATCATGCGGATCAGGGCCGCGCTGAACATGCCGTACAGCGTGCCGATCTCCAGGATCTCGTCGTTCGGCGGGTCCAGGAGGGGGACGGCGGAGAGCTTGCCGACGATGTTCATCGTGCCGCCCGCGATCCGGCCGACGCCGAGCGCCTCCACGGCGATCAGCAGCCGGAACGCCTGGGCGACGGCCCGCTCGGCGCCCTCGCGGTCGCCGGTCACCACCGTCAGCTCGTTGATCGCCTTGTCGAGGTGCTCGCCGCCCGGCATCCGGGAGACGCCGCGCCCGGTGCCGTCGAAGAAGAGTTCCATCGGGCGCTGGCGATCGCGCAGCTGCTTCAGCTCCCGCTGGATGTCCGCCGCCGGGCCGGCGCTCTTCACGGCCTTGCGGACCTGGCGTTCGATGCGCTGGTCGATGAGTTCCGCCGCCGGGCGCAGCGCGCGGCGAACAGCCTTGCTGGTGAGTAGCGATCGCATCAGGGTGGATCCCTCACAGAGTTCGGAGATGTGGACGCTAGGGCGTGCGCATGAGCCGCACAACCAACGCGTGGATCCCTGACGGCGAAGCCGGTATGAACTTCCGGTGAAGCTTGCGGCGGGCGGTTTCAGCGGGTGTCGTCCAGGAGACGCAGCACCTCTCCCAGATTGTGCTCCGCGATGCCCCGCATGAACCCGGGGTTGGGGAAATCTCCCCCGATCAAGGTCAACGGGCCGCTGACCAGGCTGAGATGCATGCACAGGCGGTACAGCCGGAGTCTGTCCGCGTCCAGTTCGGGGTGCGGGAGGCGCTCGTACCAGTTCCCGAAGCGCAGCTTGAGGAAGACATGCTCCTGCTCCAGGTCGAAGTACATCAGCCCTTCGATGTCGATCAGCACCGGCTCGCCGTCCTCGGTCAACAGGACGTGATCCGCGCCGAGTTCGCCATGGATCAACGCGTGCCGCTCACGCGGCTGCACGGCCCGGTAGAGACTCCCGATCCGCTCGGCGAGGGGTTCCCGTACGGCGGCGAGGCGGGGTTCCCGTGCGACTCCCTTGGCCAGCTCCCTCAACGCCCCTTCGTAGACGACCTGTTCGCACGAGGTCCCGTTCGAGACGCCGCCCGCGTCGACGAGGGCGACCTTCCCGTAGCGGGGGTTCTCCTGTGCGTGCATGACCCGCAGGGCTTCCGCGAGGCGGTCCAACGCCGGGTGCCCCGGGTCGCGTTGGAGGGCGTCCTCCAGGGTCCCGCCCGTCACGTCCTCGGCCACCACCGTGTCCGTTCCGACGTGCAGGATGCGTGGGGTGCGGATGCCTGCGGCGGTGAGGCGGTCGTGGGCCGCCACGAGGAGGTCTTGGCCGGTCGCCGGGGAGAACGGGTGGCGGGGGTCGGGGGGTTGAGTCTGGTCCCAGTAGTTTTCGTCGGGGGACCAGATGTAGGCGATGGCGGTGCGGCCGTCGTCCAGGTGGAGCCGGTAGACGCCTTTCTTGGAACCGCCGCGAAGACGTTCGGAGCGGAGGAGTCGGCGGTGGGGTCCGAAGGCTTCGCGAGCGAGGGGGGCGAGGTCGGGGGTGGTGAGGTGGGTTCGGGGAGAGTGCATCGGCGGAGTCTTGCGGAGCGGGTCGGTCGGGCCCAAGGGGTTTTTTGCATCGGGGCCGGTGGGGGCGGCGACGGCAACCTGAACCCGCCCCTAGAACAGGCTCAACAACGCCTCCGCAGGATCGACCGGCGTCGAGTCCCCGTCCGGCAGCGGGAGTTCGAACCACACCGTCTTCCCCCGGGGGGTCCGGCGTGAGCCCCACGCCGCTGACAGCAGCCCCACGAGTTGCAGCCCCCGGCCTCCCTCGTCCGTGTCCCGCGCACGGCGTCGCCGGGGCTGGACCAACCCGGCGTCCCACACCTCGCACACCAGCGTCCGGTCGAGCAGGAGCCGCAGCCGGATCTCCCCCTCGCCGTAGCGCAACGCGTTGGTGACCAGCTCGCTCACGAGCAACTCGGTGGTGTCGACGAGGGGTTCGAGGTCCCAGCTGACCAACTGGGCCCGCGCGTACTCCCGGGCGCGCCCGACGCTCTTCGGCTCACGCGGCAATGTCCAGTCCCCGACGGACTCCGCGGGCAGCCCCTGGACGCGGGCCATCAGCAGCGCGATGTCGTCCTCGCCGTGGTGGGAGTCGAGCGTGTTGAGAACGTGGTCGCAGACGTCCTCCAGCGGCTGGGAGGGATCGGTGAGCGCCCCCACGAACGCCTGGAGCCCTTCGTCGAGGGGATGGTCACGGGACTCGACCAGCCCGTCGGTGTACAGCGCGAGCAACGCCCCTTCGGGCAGCTCGACCTCGACCTCCTCGAACGGCTCCCCGCCCACGCCGAGCGGCATACCGGGCGGCACGTCCAGCATGAGCGCGGGCTCGCCGGGTTCGACCAGCACCGGCGGCAGGTGGCCCGCGTTGGCGAACGTGCACCGGCGGGTGACGGAGTCGTACACCGCGTACACGCACGTCGCGAGGTACACCTCGGAGAGGTCCGCCTCCCGGGGGCGCCGGGCCGCGCGGGTCGCCTGTTGCACGCCCCCCGGCGTACCGAGGCCGCGCGCGATCTCGTCCAGTGCGCTGAGGACTTCGGCGGGTTCGGTGTCGAGCAGCGCCAACGTCCGTACGGCTGTGCGGAGTTCACCCATCGCGACGGCGGCCCGCAGGCCCCGTCCCATGACGTCCCCGACGACCAACGCGGTGCGGTGGCCCGGCAGTTCGATGACGTCGAACCAGTCGCCGCCGACCTCGCTGGGGCGCCCGGTGGAGGCGTTGCCCGGCAGGTAGCGGCAGGCGATGTCGAGGCCGGAGGCGATCGGGTCGCCCGGCGGCAGCAGGGAGCGTTGCAGTATCAGCGCGCGTTCGCGTTCGCGCCGGTACAGCCGCGCGTTGTCGATGCTGACGGCGGCCCGCGCGGCCAGTTCGACGGCCAGGTCGCGGTCCCGGTCGCCGAACGGCTCGCTGCCCTTCGTACGGGAGAACTGCGCGAGCCCGACGACGGTGTCGTGCGCGACCATCGGCACGGCCAGCGTGGACTGGACGAGGCCGCCTTCCGCGCCGGCGATGTGCTGGGGGCGTGCGGTGCGCAGCGCGTCCGCGCGGGGCGACGTGAACGGGAAGTGGTGGACCGAGCCGACGGGGATCGGGGTGCCGCCGGTCGCGGTGAACGGGACGTCCGAGACGGCCGACGCGAAGGCGACGCGGCGCAGTTCCGCGCTGCCGTCCGCGAGGCCCGGCGGGGTCTCGTCGCCGGCCAGCAGGCCCTGGTAGAGGTCGACGGTCGCGAGGTCGCAGAAGCCGGGGACGACCACGTCGAGGAGTTCGCGGGCCGTGGTCTCCAGGTCGAGGGAGTTGCCGATGCGGGCGCCGGCCTCGTTCAGCAGGGCGAGGTTGCGGCGGGCCGCGGCGGCTTCCCTGGCCGCCGCCCTGCGGGCCGTGATGTCGATGCCGAGCCAGGCGATGCCGATGGGGCGTCCGCTGCCGCTGTGCACGCGGTACAGGTTGATCGACCAGTGCCTGCGCTCGTCCGAGCCCGGGGTGAACCCGGTGACGTGCATGTCCGTGATCGAGTCGCCGGTCTGGAGCACCCGCTTCAGGGTCGCGGTGACCCGCTCGGCCTCCGACCGCTGGAGGTAGTCCGCGACGCCGTGCCCGCGGTGGTCGTCCGGTGTCCCGCCGAACAGCGACGCGAACCGTTCGTTGGCCCGCCGCACTCTCAGGTCCGGGTCGATCAGCAGGAACCCGAACGGGGATTGGCCGAAAATCGACTGCGAGGCGGCGAGGTCGGTCTCGATGCTGCGCAGCGTCCGCACGTCGACGACGATGCACACGGCGGCCCGGTCGCCGTCCGGCGTCGTGGTCGGCATCACATAGACCTCGGCGAGCCCCCTCTCCCCGCTCTCCGGCGCCTTGAACGGCACCACACCGGTCCACTCCCGCCCGTCCAGGATCTCCGCCATCTTCCGCTGCCCCCGCGCGCGCAGGTCCGGGTCGATGAACGCCTGGATCGGATCCAGCCCGACGGCCCGCTCCGCGGAGATCCCGAAGATCTGCTCGGCCCGCAGACTCCACTGGTCGACGAGCCCGTCGGGCCCGATGGAGAAGGAGGCGACCCGGATGTAGTCGTAGATGGACCCCGGGGGGCTGCTCTGCCAGACCGCGTCGGCGGCGGGGACGTCGGAGAAGGCGGAGGAGGGTACGGGCGTGGGGCGGGGCGCGGCCGATTCTCCGCGCGGGGAGCCGTCGGCGGCTTCGCCGTGGGCACCGGCACGGGAGGGAGCGGGGGTGGCGCCCGGGGCCACGGGGGCGGTACGGGGGCGGGCGGCGCCCGGCGGCTCGCCCTGCGGGGCGCCCTCGGCGGGCTCGCCGTGCGCGCCCGTCCGGCGCGGGACGGGGGCGTCGGTGGAAGTGTCGCGGGAGTGGGCCGGGGCGTCGCCGCCCGAGGCGCTGGAACGGGCCGACGCACTGCCGCGCGAGGCGTCGGAAGCGTCGTGCGACTGAGCCCGAGGGATGCCGGAGGACTCGGGGGACCGGTCTCGCGCGGCGCCGGGACTGTCCTGTGCCGGGTTCCGGGTGCCCTCGGGGGTCGCCCCGTGCGGGGCAGCCGCGTCGGTGCGGTCCGGCCCGTTCGGGCGCGCGGTGTCCCTCGGCGCCGTGCCGCCGGGTGAGGCGCCGTCGCCGAAGGCGCCCGCGGCGTCCGACGGGTCGTGCGACCCCGTGGCCTTCGCTGGTATCTCGCTCACGCGAACCGTCCCCTCCAGCTCACCGCGCCCGGTACCGGTCACCAGGGGCGGCTGCCCGCAGTATCCAGCACTACGGGGCCGCACGGCACGGTGTTCACGATCACAGCACGGTCCAGGCGTTTTTTGGACCGTTCCGTTCCAACACTTCCACTCTTCTAACCAGCGGGCACACCCTCGAACCACCCGGATCGACACGAGTCCCTGGCCGAAAACCGACGTACGCCGCCGGAAAGCCGGCCGGGGCGGCGTTTTCGCAGGTCACTCGGGCACCGTCTCGGGCACCGCCAGTTCGAACCAGACCGTCTTGCCGGTCGCGTCCGGACGCGTACCCCACCGGTTCGCCGCGGACGCGAGCAGCTGGAGCCCCCTGCCGCTCTCGTCCTCCGGCCGGGCCGCGCGCTCCCGGGGCGGGTCGGGCAGCGGATCGGAGACCTCGACGACGAGGACGTCACCGAGCCCGGCGGGCCGGACGAGCCGCAGCCCGATCGGCCCGGCCGCGTGCCGCAGGGCGTTGGTCACCAGCTCGCTGACGAGCAGGACCGCGACATCGCTCACCCCCTCGAGCCGCCACCTCTGCAACTGCATCCGAACGACCGTACGAGCCCCGCGCACCGCTCCCGGATCCGCCGGGAACGTCCACTCGGCGCAGTCGCCTTCGGTGTCGATCACGCCGATCACTTCCCAGCACAGCGATGCACACCATGTCCGATTTCAGATATTCGATAACCACATACCCGATATCACACACTCGGTACCACCCGACTTGGCGCACACCACCCCACCCAGCGCACGCCCGCCCCCCACGCTCCGGCACACACACCACCCACGGCCCCGCGCGCGCCCCGGACCCACCGCGCCTCACTCCACCCCGGCCCCCATCCGCCCCACCACTTCCCGCACCGCCGCCACGTCCTGCGCCAGCCACTCGACGCCCCACACCTCGTCCCGCGTCAGCCACCGCAGCTCGTCGTGGTCCTCCAGCGGGGCCGGCCGGGGCGACCCGGGCCGCAGCCGGGCGACGTAGACCCGAAGCGTGTACGGCGACCGGAGCGGCCACTCCCCCGGAACCCGGTCCCCCACCTCCGCGTCGACCCCCAACTCCTCCCGGAGTTCCCGCACGAGCGCGTCCTCGGCCTTCTCCCCCCGCTCCACCTTCCCCCCGGGCAGCTCCCACCGCCCGGCCAGCTCGGGCGGCGCGCTGCGCCGGGCGGCGAGCAGCCGTCCTCCGTCGAGAAGCGCCGCGCCCACCACCACGATCCGCTCAGTCATGCGCCGGAGCCTACGGGAGCCGGCGAAGGGGCCGGGGCGCCCTGCCCCCGCCGGTCAGTTGCGGGTCGGGTCCCCGTGCTGTCCCGCCCGCTCGACCCAGTACAGCTGCCGGTGGCCGGTGTCGTCGAGCGTGTCCGCGATCTTCTGCGCCTCGTCCTGGGTCGCGTAACGCCCCACCCGGTACCGGTTCCCGTTGTCGTCCTGACGTATGACGAGCCAGGGCAGGGAGATGGTGCTGCCGTCGGTCATCGCGCCCCGCTCCTCCCACACGCCCCACCCGCTGAGGAAACCGCAATACGCATATGCCCGAGCCTACGCCCAACCTTCACGCACCGAACACGCCTTTTCACCAACAGACATGCAACAAGCCAGCCAGGAGGGGGCGTACGCCCCCCGACCGACCTCTCGGGGCGGGGGACGCGCCCGCTCGCGCCCGCTCCCGCCCGCCCGGCGCGGGAATCCGCCGCCCTACGGGACCGACGAGAAACGACCGGATTTGACGGGACAGCCGGCCACGGCCCACCGCGGCCCCGCGGCCCACCACCGCCCCGCGCGGCCCCCGCACAGCCCCCGCCCGGCCCCCGACGGGCCGTTGGCCGCCGCCGGGCCGTTCAGCGAACCGGCAGGTGATAAGCCACCCGGTACCGATCGGCCGGAATCACCACGTCCGCGGTCTCCACCGCCCTCCCCGACGCGAAGTACGTCCGCTGCACCACGATCACCACGTGCCCCGGCACGCCCCCCAGCGCGGCCAGTTCGTCGGCGAGTCCGGGCCGGGCCCCCACCTCCTCGGCGACGTTGTCGACGATGACGTCGATGGCCCGCATCCGCTCGACGACCCCCATCCCCCCGAGGGGCCCCTCCTCGGGCAGCATGACGGGCGTACGCCCCGTGAGGGCCAGCGGCTCCCAGGACGTGGAGAGCATCATCGTCCGCCCGCCCTCGCGGAAGACGTAGCGGGTGCGCATCACCCGCTCCCCCGCCTCGATGCCGAGCCGGGCGGCGACCCCGGCGTCGGCGTCGGCCTGTTCGCTGCTGGACTCCCAGGTCCCCCGGACGTCGCTCTCGGCCTGCTCCTGCCGGAACGGCGTGGCCCCCCCGGCCGGCCGGAATCCGGAGCGGGCGATCCGGCGCGGGACGGGCCGCTCGCGGACGTACGTCCCCGACCCGGAGCGGCCCTCGACCAGCCCCTCGGCCATCAGCACCTTGCGCGCCTCCAGCGCGACGGTGTCGGAGACGCCGTACTCCTCGCGGATCCGCGCCTGGGACGGCAGCCGGGTGTGCGGCGGGAGCGAACCGTCGGCAATCTTCCTGCGCAGATCCCCCGCGACCCTCAGATACGCCGGCTGCTCACCGATACTCACAAGGCCGCTCCCATCAGGCTTTACAGACAGCTACAGCCTGGCAACCCTGGGTTCCTCCATGCAAGCAAAGGCCAGAGAATCACTCGATGTGATGACAAAACCCGGGGTGGAGCTTTACGGGGGAACTTTCTCCCGGTATAGCCGCGTTCACACCTCAGACGTCGAGCCGGCCGCCGTCCTCGCCGTCCGAGGGCACGGTCACCGCGAGCCCCAGCGCACTGCGCGCCCCGATCGTGGTGGTGCCGTCGACGAACGCGTACCCGGCGTCGTACGCCTCGTAGTACGCGTCCGCGTCGTCGGCGGCGGCGGCTTTGCGCCAGGACTCGCGCGCTTCGCGCAGGTCCCGCAGGAGGAGGTCGACCGAGGTCTGCGCGCCGGACCAGGAGCGCGCCTGAAGCGCCGTCAGCTGCTGTCCGAGCGCGTCGCGGACCTCCGCGGCCCACGCCGTGTTGGCCGCCAGGTCCTCCTCCGGGTACTCCTCGGGCTCGGCGTACAGGGCGTCGTCGATCGCCGACATGGCTGTCAGGAAGGCGATCTGGTCGTCGTCGAGGGTGGTCTCGTCGCGGCGCAGCGAGCCGAGCAGGGAGCCGCCGAGGTCGGCGTGGGCGTAGACGCAGGTGATCGCGCGGTCGCCGGCCTCCCAGCCGTCGCGCTCGGGCAGCAGGGTGTACCAGTCGGTGTCGTCCGGCACGGCCCAGGGGTCCATGGTGTAGCGGCGTTTGAGGTCGTAGCACTGGTCGTTGCCGACCTCCCGCAGCTTGGCCCGCCCGGGGAACTCGTCGCCGCTCACGGGGACGATGCCGAAGATCTCGGCGTCGTGGGGGCGCTCGCAGTCGGCCTCGTCGACGTCGTACACGTCGTCGCCGATCGTGTCGCCCGGCGGCAGGTCGAAGCAGTCGCCGGTGTCGAGGGCGGAGACGGTGGTGGTGTCGGCGGCGTCCTCGATGGCGCGCACCGCGTCGCGGGCGACGTCCGTGGTGAGCGCGACGAGCCACAGGGCGAGGCCGAGGGACGACAGGACGATCCCGATGACGGCCATCGCCCGGCCGCGCTCGCCGCGCCGCTTGATCTGGACGAGCGCGATGATCCCGAGGACGATCCCGACGGCGGGCAGGAAGCACAGCGCGCCCAGCACGAGCGCGGAGATCGCCACGCCGTTGACCTGCCGCGCCGGCCGGTACGGACCCGGCGCCCAGCCCTGTCCCCAGCCCTGCGGCGCCGGCGCGGCGACCGGTGCCCGGCCAGGCTCCGGGGCGCGGAACGGGTTGTCCTGGGGCCCCTGGGGCTCGTGCGGCGGGGGTGTCGACACGGGTAGCGTGCTCCTGGTTCGGACGGTCCGGTTTTCACACAGGTGTGCGGGCGCATCGTAAGCGAGCGGTAAACGGGGGCGGTAACGGGTATGCGGACGGCCGTACAGGCGGTGAACGCGCTCACCTCGCGGTGGGCCGGGTCCGTGGACGTCTCGCACGGTACGGCCTTCTCGGCGGCCGGGGTGTGGCCGCTGCTGGCGTTCCTCGCGGACGGGGCGGACGGCGCGGCCCGCGCGGAGCTGTCGGCCGCGGTGGGGGTGCCGGCGTCGCGGGCGGCGCCCTTGGCTCGGAAGTTGCTCGCCGGGCTCGCGGACGTCGCCGGGCTGGACGGCGCGGTCGGCGTGTGGGCGCGGCAGCCTCTGGAGCTGCGGGAGTCGTGGGGCGAGGGTCTCGCGCGCGGGGTCCTCACCGGTGACCTCGACGCCGACCGGGCCGCCCTCGACGCGTGGGCCCGCGAGCGCACGGGCGGACGCATCCCCTCGATGCCGGTCGCCCTCGACCGTGGCACCGAGTTCGTCCTCGCGAGTGCGCTCGCGCTGCGGACGCGGTGGGTGGAGCGGTTCCAGGAGACGTTCCTGGAGTCCCCGCACTGGACCGGCCACGCCTACCTGGGCCTGCGCCGGACGACCGACTCCCCCGACGAACTCGCCGTGGCCTCCACGCCGTTCGGGTGCGTCACCGAGGTGCGGGTGCGCGGTACGGAGTCCCTGGACGTCCATCTGCTGCTGGGTGAGCCGGAGTTGTCGCCCTCCCGGGTGCTGCGGGCGGGCGTCGGGCTGCTCGCCGGGGAGCATCCCGTCGTACCCGGCTCCCGGCTTCCCCTCGGTGACGCCGGGCCCGGGGTGCGGGTGCGGGAGGCGCCGAGTGCGCGGCAGAAGCCTGGCGAACTCATGCTGCTCACCGCGCCGTTCGCGTTGACGGCTCGCCATGATCTGCTGGACCGGGCCGAGTTGTTCGGCCTGGGGGCCGCGCGGGACAGGTCGCGCGGTCACTTCCCCGGGGTCAGCGGGCGTCCCCTCGCGGTGAGTTCGGCCGAGCAGTCCGCCGTCGCCCGGTTCGGCGCGCAGGGGTTCGAGGCGGCGGCGGTGACGCTGGTGGCCGCGGCGGCGGGCGGGATCCCGGAGTTCCGCTGGACCACCAGAACCGTCGAGGCACGCTTCGACCGGCCCTTCGGGTTCCTCGCGGTGCACCGGGGGACGGGGCTGGTGCTGATGGCGGGGTGGGTGGCGGAGCCGTCGGACCGGTACGCGTTCTGACGGCGGGCGCGGGCCGATCTGACGTACCGGACACCCCGCGCTTGCCCCACCGCCGGGCCCGCCCTGAGCTGGCCCCATGGATCACACCCCGCCGTACGACGTACGCGACCTCCCGGCGACCTTCCAGCGCGCCTTCAACGCGAAGGACTCGGCCGCGCTCAAGGACCTCTTCACGGAAGACGCCGTCACCGTCCTCCCCGACCGCGACACCCAGGGCGTCCCCATCACCGACCTCCCCATCGCCCTCACCCTCCGCGCGACGCACACCGCGGGCGACACGGCCCTCCTGATCATCGACTACACGCACACGGGCACGGCCCCCGACGGGCGCCCCCTGCGCTTCACGGGCACGGCGATCGACGTGGCCCACCGGGGTGCCGACGACCGCTGGCGTTTCCGGATCAGCAACCCGGCGGGTCTTGGCTGAGGACGGCGTGACGGTCCTCGCCCCACAGCGAGCGCGCCCCCGAAGGTGGGCTCACACGGTTTCCGCAGGTCAGCGCGGTGAGGGCGGCCCTGCGCGGCGAGCCGTCCCCCGGTGAGCCACCTCCCGCCCCGTGAGCCCCACGGCCCCCGCCCGGTCGGCCCGCGTCCGCTTCCGGCCCCACCCGGGGGCTGCGCGAACGGCCGACCCCGGGCGGGGGTGGCCTGTGTGACCCGGGAACACTTACACCGCTCGTTGCAGACGCGGTGCGGGCGATTTGTTGACGGCGTTGTCATCACGGCTTCGCACATGAGGACGGGACAACCACCGAGCGCCCCAAAGTCGATTGCGTGCCCACCTGGTTACAGAGCGGTGACCGAAGAGACGGTTGGGACAGCGACCGACAGTAGCTGTCCCCCCACACACCGCTGAGGAGACCGTCGTGCCTGTGTCCACCTGCGCCGGGTCCGTACCCGCCGGGTCCGTGACCACACGCCACCAGTCCGCGGGCCGGCCCCCCGCCCCGGCCGTAGACGCCGTGGCCGCCGATCTGAGCCGGGTGCTGTTCGCCCCATTCCGCAGAAGGGACCAGCGACGCAAGGCCGAGATGTACTTCCAGGGCCTGCTCACCACGAGCGGCCGCAAGTCCGTCCGGAACATCGCCGCGCACCTGGGCGACCCCGGCGCGGAACAGGGCCTGCACCACTTCATCTCCTGCTCCACGTGGGACTGGCGCCCCATGCGGGCCGCGCTCGCGGCGTACACGGAACGCCTCGCGCCGGCCCAGGCGTGGGTCGTCCGCTCGATGCACATCCCCAAGGCCGGCGAGCACTCCGTCGGCGTGGACCGCCTGTTCGCGCCCCAGCTGGGCCAGCTGTTCAGCGGGCAGCAGGCGATCGGCGTCTGGTACGCCTCCGAGCGGCTGAGCGCGCCCGTCCACTGGCGCCTCCTGCTCACCGACCCCTGGGTCAGCGACCCCCGCCGCCGCGACCGCGCGGAGGTCCCCGAGAAGGCGTCCGCCGAGAGCCTCGAACAGTGCACGGCGGAAGCGGTCCTGGAGGTCGTCCAGCGGGGCAGCGGCGTCGCGCGCAGGCCCGTCGTCCTCGACGTCCGGGGCGGTACGACGGCGGCGACGCTGACGCGGCTCTCGGACGCCGGGGTCCCGGTACTGGCCCGGGTGACGGCGGCGACCCGGCTGGCCGTCGCCGACCGCGCGCTCCCCGGCTTCCGCGCCGGCCTGCTGTGCGCGTCCCAGATCCTGGAGGCGACGAAGGGCCTGCGCCGCCCGGTGACCTGGCCCGACCCCGCGGGCGCGGGGACGGTGCGCTCCGCGCTGGCCTCCGTGGTCCGCGTGACGGTCCCCGACGCGCAGGGCCGCCGGCACCCGATGCTCCTCCTGGGCGAGTGGTCCGACCCCAACCAGCCGCCGTCCGCAGCCTGGCTGACGAACCTGAGCCAGTCCCCGGTGGGCCGCCTGGTCCGCCTGACCCGCCTGCCGCGCCGCGTGGAGACGGACTTCGCGGAGATAGGCGAGCCCTGCGGCCTGCGCGACTTCATGGGCCGCTCCTTCCCCGGCTGGCACCGCCATGTGACCCTGGCGTCGGCCGCCCACACGGCGATGTCCCTGGCACGGGCGGACCACGCCCTGTCCCTCCCGCCCCAGCTGTGACACCCGTACCGAACCCCCGCCGACAGGGTTCGGTACGGCGGGGTGCGGGGGCGCTCGCCCCCGCACCCCCTCAGCGGCGCAGGACGTCCCGGACGCGATGCAGGCGCAGGGCGAGCTGGATCTCCAGCAGGGGGCCGGGGTTCTGCCAGTCGGGGCCGAGGAGGGCGGTGATGCGTTCGAGGCGGCGGGAGACCGTGTTGGGGTGGACGTGCAGAGCGCCGGCCGCCCCCGTCGGGCTGGACTTCGCCGCGAAGTACGCCTCCAGGGTGACCGCGAACTCCGTGAAGTGCTCCTCGTCGTGACGCAGGATCGGCCCGATCGTGGAGTCGACGAACCCCCGGACGTCACGGTCGTCGGAGAGCAGCACCCCGAGGAAGCCCAGGTCCTGGGGCGCGGCGGTGGCACCCGGCGCGTCCAGTGCCGTCACCGCGTCCAGGCAGCGCACCGCCTCCTGGAAGACGCGCCGCACTTCGAGGACCCCCCGCCCCGCCCCGGCCGCCCCGCAGGACACGGGCCGCCCGAGCAGCGGCGACAGCTCCCCGGCGACCGCCCGCGCCGCGCCGGACGCGTCGGTGCCGGGCAGGAGGAGGACCATGCAGCCGTCGTGCTCGGTCTTGAGGCCGGTCATGCGGTGGACGTAGGAGAGGGACCAGACGGTGGCCCGCCCGTGGTCCCCGCCCTCGGGCCGCATGACCACGACGACGTACGGCTCGTCGAGGTCGACGCCGAGCTGCCGGGCGCGCTGGGCGATCCGGCGGGGCGCGCGGGGCGGCGCGGAGACGAGTTCGTCGAGGAGCTCGTCGCGCTGGGGGCTCTCGGTGACGCCGGCGCTGCCCTGGATGAGGAGCTGGACGGCGCACACCTGCGCGGCGAGCTGGAGGAGCCGCTCGTCGGCGCCGACGAGCGGGGTCTCGGGGTCGAGGACGAGGTAGCCGAGGTTCTCGGCCCCGGCGATGACGGGCGCGACCCAGACGCCGTCGGGGGTGCGGACGGTGGTCCGGCGGGCGTGGGCGTCGAGGATGGCCTCGGCGACGGCACCGCGCACACCGCCGCCGGGACGCCCGTCACCGGCGCCGCCCCTCTCGGAACCGCCCGGCCGGGCGGTTCCGGCACCCCCACGCGAGAAGCCACCCGCACGCGAACCGCCGAAGCCGTCGGCGCTCCCGCCCTCGCCGTCGCCCTCGCTACAGGCCAGCGGCCTCCCCGCCGGGTCGAAGAGCTGGGCCCGCCCGTCGAGCGCTGCGCCCGCCGCCGAGACGATCGTCGCGAGGTTCGCCCCCACCAGCGGCAGGCTCATGATCCGCCCGTACGCGTCGGTGAGTTCCTGGAGCCGGACGAGCCCGGCCCGTACCCGGTAGTTGTCCTGCTCCAGTTCGGTGGACTGGTGCCGGGCGTGCTGGAGGAGGCGCGCGTTGTCGACGGCGAGCGCCGCGAGGTCGGCGAACTGGATCATCGCGCCGATCTCGTCGGGCGTGAAGTGCCGTACGGCGCGCTGGGCGCCGTAGAGGACGCCGACGGCGGAGTCCCCGACGCGCAGCGGGACGGCGAGGAGGGCGCGCAGCCCTTCGGCCTGGGTGGCGTCGTCGAGGCCCTTGGACGTGACGAAGGTGTGGTCGAGGAGGCAGTCGGCGGTCCACGCGGGCGACTTGGTGCGCAGGACGCGCGCCCCGACGCTGCCCTCGGAGACGAGGTCGACGTTGGTGCTGAGGTCGGTGACGGCGCCCTCGGCGGCGTGCCCGCGGATCTCGCCGTCGAGGCCGGTGAGGACGACGAAGGCGATGTCGAGGCTGAGGAGCCGGCGGGCGCGCCGGGCGACGGTCCGCAGGAGCGCGTCGACGTCGGGCGCGTCCATCAGGTCGCGGGCGGTGTCGACGAGGGCGGTGAGGTCGTCCTCCCACTGCCGGCGTCTGCCGGGCCGTTCGGGCAGGGCGCGGGCGAGCTGTACGGCCCGGCTCAGGCGCCCGAGTTCCGCGTCGGGCAGGCCCTCACGGCGGGCCCGTACGAGCAGTGAGTCGAAGCGGCTCGGCGGGCTGTCCTCCGCGAGGAGTTCCAGCACGGCGAGTATGTGACTGTCCGAGTTCGGCGGCTCCATCACCCAACCCATCCCCCGTAGTTCGAACACCGAAGCGGCCAGCATGACAGGGTACTTGAAGAAAAATCAGCCCCGCGGAAATCGGATTCAGCTCTCCGGAAAAACGGGGCGGGGCCCGGCTAAAGGGTTTCCAGGTATCCCCGGATGTTTCGCCGGGTCTCCACGACACTGTCACCGCCGAACTTCTCGCCGACCGCGTCCGCGAGGACGAGCGCGAGCATCGCCTCGGCGACGATCCCGGCGGCCGGCACCGCGCAGACGTCCGAGCGCTGGTGGTGGGCGACGGCGGGTTCCCCGGTCGCCATGTCGACGGTCCGCAGCGCGCGCGGCACGGTCGCGATCGGCTTCATCGCGGCCCGTACGCGCAGGAGTTCACCGGTGGACAGCCCGCCCTCGGTCCCGCCCGCGCGCCCACTGGCCCGCCGTACGCCGCCTCGGCCGCGCACGATCTCGTCGTGGGCCTGTGACCCCGGGACCCCGGCCAGCGCGAAGCCGTCGCCGACCTCCACGCCCTTGATCGCCTGGATTCCCATGAGCGCGGCGGCGATCCGCGCGTCCAGACGCCGGTCCCAGTGCACGTGCGAGCCGAGCCCGACCGGCACGCCGTACGCCAGCACCTCGACGACCCCGCCGAGCGTGTCCCCGTCCTTGTGGGCCCGGTCGACCTCGGCGACCATCGCCTTCGAGGCGTCGGCGTCGAGGCAGCGCACAGGGTCGGCGTCCAGCCTCTGTACGTCGGACGGGGTGGGCAGGAGGCCGGACGGCGCCTGCGCGCCCGCCAGCCGGACCACGTGGCTGACGATCTGCACGCCGGCCGTCTCCTTGAGGTACGCCCGCGCGACCGCGCCCAGCGCCACGCGAGCCGCCGTCTCCCGCGCCGACGCGCGCTCCAGCACCGGGCGGGCTTCCGTGAACCCGTACTTCTGCATGCCGGCGAGGTCCGCGTGCCCCGGACGGGGGCGGGTCAGCGGGGCGCCCCGCTGTACGCCGTCGAGTTCGGCGGGGTCCACGGGGTCGGCGGCCATCACCTTCTCCCACTTGGGCCACTCGGTGTTGCCGACCATGACGGCCACCGGGGAACCCAGCGTGAGCCCGTGCCGGACGCCGCCGAGGAACGTGACCTCGTCCCGCTCGAACGCCATCCGGGCGCCCCGGCCGTACCCGAGTCTGCGCCGGGCGAGCTGACCGGCGACCTCGGCGGTGGTGACGGGGACACCGGCCGGGAGACCTTCGAGGGTGGCGACTAGGGCGGGGCCGTGGGACTCACCTGCGGTGAGCCAGCGGAGTCTGGTCAAGGGGGGCTCCTCGGAAGGGGGTGGTGGGGGACGTCGGGACGGCGGGCCTCGACTCCAGCGCGTCCAGGGCCGCTTCGGCCACCTCGTCCGGTGTACGCCGGTCCGTGGCGACGATCGCCGTGGCGACCTCCTCGTACAGCCGGCGGCGTGCGGCCATCAACTCCCGCCAGCGGTCCAGGGGGTCGGCGGCGAGCAGGGGGCGCCCGGCGCCGAGGTCCAGCCGCCGGGCCGCCTCGCCGGCGCCCATCGTCAGGTACAGCACCCGGCGGCCGGTGAGCAGAGCGCGCGTACCGGCGTCGAGGACGGCGCCGCCGCCGAGGGCGAGGACCCCGCCGTGCCCGGTCAGCGCCCGCACGACCGCCCGCTTCTCGGCGGTACGGAAGGCGGGTTCGCCGTCGGCCGCGAAGATCTCGGCGATCGTGCGCCCCTCGGCGGTGACGATGTCGTCGTCGGTGTCGCGGAAACCGACGCCGAGCCGGGTGGCGAGGAGGCGGCCGACGGTGGATTTGCCCACGCCCATGGGGCCGACGAGGACGACGACGGGGTCGATGGGGTCGGCGGGGTCGGCGGGGTCGGGGCAACTGGTCTGCTCGGCCCCGTGGTTCACGACGCGAGCGCCGGGAGTCCCGCCACCAGCGCGTCGAGCAGCCCGGCCGTGATCCGGGGCCCGTCCACCGTCAGCAGGGACTCCGCGTGGAACTGCATGGACGCGAACCGCCCCGACCGCAGGGCGTGCACCTCGCCGGTCGCGGGATCGCGGCTGACCTCGACCTCCGTGCCGTCGGGGAGCGTCAGCCGGTCCCGGTCCGCCCGTGCCGAGAACGTGTTGTAGAAGCCGACGCGTTCGGCCGCCCCGAACAGGTCGATCTCCTTCTGCACCCCCTGGTTGGGCACGTCGCGCCGGACCACGTCAAGCCCCAGCCGCCGGGCGAGGACCTGGTGGCTCAGGCACACCGCGAGGAACGGTCTGCGCTCGCGCAGCAGGCAGCTGACCGCCGCGTCGAGGTGGGCGATCTTCACGTGCCCGGTGTCCTGCGGGTCGCCGGGTCCGGGCCCCATGACGACGAGGTCGAACTCGTCGAAGGCGTACGGCTCGTCGAACCGGCGGACCGTCACCTCCAGTTCCAGCGCCTTGAGCTGCTTCTCGATCATCGACGTGAACGTGTCCTCCGCATCGACGACGAGGACCCGCTGACCGGCGAGGCGGGGCCGGGAGCCGACCTGTGCGGCACCGTCGGCCAGCCAGAAGTCGGCGACGGACAGGTTCCGTCGCTCCAGCGCCGCCCGCACCTCGGGGTGCGAGGTGAACCGCGCGGGACCGCCCGCCTCCAGCGCCGCGACCAGCCCGGCCGCCTTGGCCCGGGTCTCGGCGACCTCGGCGAGGGGGTCGGAGTGCCGGACGAGCGTCGCCCCGACGCCGATGTCCACCCGGCCGCGCGCGTCGATGTCGGCCGTGCGGATGAGGATCGCGGAGTCCAGGGTGCGCACCCCCCTCTCGTCGCGCCCGATCAGCGCGGCGACCCCGCTGTAGTACCCGCGCCCGCGCGGCTCGTGCCGGGCGATCACCCGGCACGCGCTCTCCAGCGGGCTGCCCGTGACGGTCGGCGCGAAGAGCGTCTCGCGCAGGATCTCGCGCGGGTCCCGGTCGCAGCGCCCCTCGATGAAGTACTCGGTGTGCGCGAGCCGCGCCATCTCCTTGAGGTACGGCCCGACGACCCGCCCGCCGTCGGCGCAGATCCGGGCCATCATCTTGAGTTCCTCGTCGACGACCATGTACAGCTCGTCGGCCTCCTTGCGGTCGGCGAGGAAGTCGAGGACGCCGGGCAGGGTCGGCCCGGACTCGGGGTAGCGGTACGTCCCGCTGATCGGGTTCATGACGGCGGTCCCGTCGTGCAGGCTGACGTGCCGCTCGGGCGTCGCCCCGACGAACGTCCGCTCCCCGGTGTGCACGACGAACGTCCAGTACGCGCCGGTCTCCCGCTCGACGAGCCGCCGGAAGAACGTCAGCGCGGAGTGGACGCCGTACCCGGTGATGTCGGCCGTGAACGACCGCTTGATCACGAAGTTGGCGCCCTCGCCGGTGCCGATCTCGTCCGCGACGACGCGCCGCACGATCTCGGCGTACTCCTCGTCCCCGACGTCGAAATGACCCCCCGTCAGCTCGATCCCGGCGTCCGGGATCCGCGCGAGGGCCTCGGTGAGCGGCAGGGTCTCCTGCTCGGTGACGGTCATCGCGATCAGCGGCGCCCCGTCGTCGTGGCTCTCGAACCCCCGCTCGGCGACCTGCCGGTAGGGCACGAGGACGAGGACCTCGGCGCCGGGCCCGCGGTCGTCGGAGAGGGGTATCTCCCCCAGCGTGGACGGGAGTTGGACCTCCCCCAGCAGCACGTCCAGGGACCTCGGTCCCGCGGTCTCCGGCCGGAACAGCACGGCGAACGGTCCCGCGGTTCCCTCAAGCACCCTCTGAAGAGCGTCACTTGTCATCCCAGGACCTCCTTCGTCGGCAGGACGACCGCACAGCAGCGGGCCGCGTACTCCAGAGCCATCCGGTGGTCGCCCTCCCCGAAGTCCGCGACGGCGTCGGCGACGAGGAAGGTCTCGATGTCGTGCGTGTACGCCTCGACGCAGGTCGCCAGCACGCCGACGTGCGCGTAGATCCCGCACACGACCAGCTGATCCCGCCCGGCGTCCCGCATCCGCCGGAGCAGATCGGTGTTGAAGAACGCGCTGTACCGCCACTTGGTGAGCAGCCAGTCCCCGTCCCGGGGCGCGACGGGCTCGACGACTTCCCGGTCGGCGGGGTCGACGCGCATACCGGGCCCCCAGAAGTCCTTGAGCAGACCGCGCTGTTGGGGAGTCATGCCGCCGGGCTGGGCGGTGTAGGCGACGGGTACGCCGCCGGCCCTGGCCCAGGAGGTCAACTCGGCGGCGTTGGAGATGAGTTCGGTGCGCAGGGCGTCGGGGAGGGGCCGCAGGAAGTACCGCTGGAGGTCGTGGAGGAGGAGAACGGCTCGCGCGGGGTCGACGGTCCACGAGGGGATGCGGGGCGGGAGCGAGTCGGCGGTGGGCATGGGGTAGGGGTCGATGGACGGCAGACCGGGCATGGAATTCCTCTCGAAATAACCTGGGAACAGGGCGTGTCGGGCTTCACGCCCCCAACGTCGCCCCTCCGTCGACCGTCAGGTCGTGCAGCGTGATGTGCGACGCCTCGTCCGACAGCAGGAAGCACACCGCCGCCGCCACGTCCTCCGGCCGCGCGATCTTCCCCAGCGGAATCCCCAGCTTGAACGCGGACGGCGACCCGTCGATGGTCTTCTGCCGCCCGCTCTCGTCGGCCCACATGGAACTCAGCATCGGTGTGTCGGTGGACCCCGGCGCCACGACGTTGCACCGGATCCCGTACCGGGCCACCTCCACGCCGAGCGACTTGGTGAACTGCGCGGCGGCGGCCTTGGACGCGGCGTACGCGGCCATCTCGCCGCGCGGCGTGCGCGCGGCGTTGGACGCGACGGTGACGATCGACCCGCTGCGCCGGGGAATCATCCGGTCGACGACGGCCCGGGTCATGTGGAACACCCCGGTCGCGTTGACGGCGAAGGTGTCGGCCCAGTCCTGCGTACGGAACCCCCGGACCGCGCCGAGCCGCAGGATCCCCGCCGCGTTGACGAGGAAGTCGATGCCGCCGAGCCGCTGTTCGGCCTCGTCGACGACGCGGCGTACCGCGTCCTCGTCGGTGATGTCGGCGGGCAGGGGCGCGATGTCGAGCCCGCCGGTGGAGAGTTTGGTGGTGACTTCGAGCAGTTCCCGCACGTCCCGGTCGACGGCGGCGACGCGCGCCCCGGCGGACGCGAGCGCCTGCACGATCGCCGTGCCGATACCGCCCGCCGCACCCGTCACGAGCGCGGTCCTGTTGGCCATGCTGTCCATGGAGTTCCTCACTTCGCAGGGTGCCAGGCGGAGGCGACCGCCACCGCTTGGCCGGGGTTGAGCCGGGGGTCGCAGTGGGAGGTGTAACGCCCGGTCGCGCAGCCGGAGTCGGTGACGCACTCGACGACGTCGTCGGGGGTGGTCTCCAGGTGGAGTCCGCCGGCGACGCCCCCGGCGGAGCGCACGGCCTCCTGGAAGGCGGTGATCTCGCGCTCGACGGTCTCGGTGTGCCGGGTCTTGACGCCGTCGGGGGTGGTGACGGTGTTGCCGTGCATGGGGTCGCTGAGCCAGCTGACGGGGTGCCCGGCGGAGCGTACGGCGGCGACCAGCGCGGGCAGGACGTCGGCGACGGTTCCGGCGCCCATGCGGGCGATCAGCGTGAGCCGTCCGGGTTCGCGCTCGGGGTCCAGCTTCTCGCAGAGCGCGAGGAGTTCGGGAACGCTCATCGTGGGTCCGACCTTGCAGCCGACGGGGTTGACGACCTCGGCGAGGAGGGCGACGTGCGCGCCGTCGACCTGGCGGGTGCGTTCGCCGATCCACGGCATGTGGGTGGAGGCGAGCAGCAGCCGGCCTTCGCGGTCGCGGCGCAGCATGGGGATCTCGTAGTCGAGGAGGAGCGCCTCGTGGCTGGTCCACACGGGCGGTTCGACGCCGGCGCGGCGCCCGAGGTGCTCCATGATCTCGGCGGCGGCCATGTACCCGGTGAGCAGCCGCAGCGGATCGGGCCGCCTGCCGTCCTTCTCGAACTCCGGCGCATTGACCATGTGCCCCCGGAACACGGGGAGTTCGACGCCGTCCACGGTCTCGGTGTCGTTGGAGCGGGGCTTGGCGAACTGTCCGGCGATGCGCCCGATGCGGACGACGGGACGGTGCGCGATCATCTTGACGGCGCCCGCGAGGAGGTCGAGAACGGCGGTCTTGCGGGCGACGTGGGCGACCGTGCACTCGTCGGGGTCCTCGGCGCAGTCGCCGGCCTGGACGACCAGGGCGTTCCCGGCGGCGACCTCGGCGAGAGCGGCGCGCAGGGCCCGTACGTCCGCTCCCGTGACCAGTGCGGGGCGCCGGACCAGCTCGTCGCGTACGCGCTCCAGTTGCTCCAGGTCGTCCCATGCCGGCTGTTGCCGCGCGGGTTTCAGCCGGATGTCGAGCAGGGTGTTGTCCACTGGGGTCTCCGTAGAGCTGAGGGGTCACGGCCTGCGGTGCGGGGCGAGCCGTGGCGCGCTCGGAGGAAACCGGCGGCGCGGGGCGCGGCGCGGGATGCGGGTGACGGCTCGCCAGGATTCTTGGGCCGTCGCGGAGGCCCGGCCAACGGGCCTGTGAGCAGTACGTCAGGTGCGGCGGAGTCCATCAGGTCGAGGACTTGACATTGTTCCCGCGCATTTGTTGCCGGGGGGTGGGGCGTCCGTAGAGTGAGGCGCGGCCGAAGGCGCGGCGGGGTGGACGAGGGACGGAATCCCCGTGGCGTGAAAACGGCTTTCCGGGCGGCGGCCCGGCCGAATTCCGTGGCGGCCCACCGCTGCCCGGCCTATTCGTGTGCCGTTTTAATCTGTCCGGATATTCCGGTCGTTCTCCGTCACGTCCCTCGTCACGCCCCCGCGGTGGTCGGGGCCGGGTGTTCGCGGCGGAGCTGCCAGTACGCGGTGAGGGCGGTCTGGGAGGTGTTGCCCGGGTGGAGCTTCTCCAGGAGGCGCTCGTAGAGCGGCTCGCGCAGCCTCAACCGGGCCATGACGGCGACGAGTTCGGTGATGAGCTGGCGGTCGCGGCCCGCGCGCAGCTCGGCCTCGATCCACTGGTCGACGGCGCGCCGGCGGGAGCGCTCCAGGTCGTCGATCCGGAGCTGGAGCCGTGGGCCCGCCTCGACGCCGCTGAACGCCTCGCCGGACCACAGGGCGAGGGCCTGGCGCAGTCTGCGGGCCGCGCTCTCCGCGTCGCCCGCCTCCATCGCGCGGTACCCGGCGCCCGCGTACCGGTCGAAGTCCCAGGTGTCGAGGGTGCCCGCGCCGGTCTCCAGCCGGTATCCGCCCGGGAGTTCGGAGAGCAGGTCCTCGCCGCGCCGGCCGCCGCGCAGGGCTTCAGCGAACCGCTCGCGCAGCTCCCGCACGGCCGTCTGGACGACCAGCCTGCCGGTGCCGGGCGGCTCTTGGGGGGCGACTTCCTCGGCGAGGACTGCGGTGGGCACGAGTTGGCCGGGGTAGGCGGCGAGGAGTGCCAGCGTCTGCCGGGTCAGCCGGGCGGCCGGGAGGACGGGCATGCCGTCCACTTTGACCGAGAACGTTCCGAGTACCTTGATGTCCACGCTGCCCCCAAGCGATTCGCCACCAGCCTCGGCCGGATTCTGGATCTCGACCGCACGAAAGAATAATGGCTTTTTTGTTTTCGGGACAACTCCCCGAACCTGACACGCCGTCGGAACGGCTGCCTAAAGTGGTGAGGATTTTGTTTCACTGGCTGTTCGTCCTGTTGACGGCGCAGGTTCAGGGAGGAACGGCATGAGGCAGCAGCGGGCCGTTCGGACGCGGCGGACCCTGGTGGACGCGGCGGCCGAGGTCTTCGACCGGGACGGCTACGAGGGCGCCTCCCTCACCCGGGTCGCACAGGCGGCGGACACCTCGCTCGGCGCGCTCACCTTCCACTTCGCGTCCAAGGAGGACCTGGCGAGGACGGTCGGCGAGCAGGGGGTCGGCCGGACGCGGGCCGCCCTCATGGACCTGCCCGCGCACCCGGCGTCGTCCATGAGCTGGCTCGCGTCCTTCACCCTCGCGCTCACCGGGCTCCTCGACCACGACCCCACCGTACGGGCCGCCGCCCGCCTCACCCGCGAGCTCCTGTGGACGCCGCCCAACTGGTACTCCGCCTGGCAGCCGGCCCTGCGCGACCGCCTCGCCTCGGTCTGCCCCGCCGAACTCCCGCCCGGCGCCGACCCGTCGACCCTCACGGCGCTCGCCGCGCACCTGGTCGCCGGCTCGGAGACCTGCGCACGGCAGCGCGCGTACCATCCCGAGGCCGGGGAGCAGGGGTGCGGGGGCTCCACGGAGGACGTGTCGCGGATACTGCGACTGGTGCTGGACAGCGGGCCGTTGGTGGAGGGGGCGCATCCGACGGGGGTGTCCGTCCGGAAGGGCTGACACCGGGAGACCGGCACCGGGAGGGACGACAGCGGGAGCGACGGCACCCGGAGGGGATGCCGGCGGAGGGGACGGCAGCGGGTCACCCCGCCTCGCCCGCGCGCCCCGCGCCGTACTCGATCAGGGCCGCCGTCGCCGGTGCCGCGACCCCCGGCAGCAGGCAGCGCCAGATCGCCTCCACCCGGTCCGGCAGGTCCTGGTACTCGGTCTCGATGCGGGAGTGGATCTGGGCGCCGGTGCAGGCGTTGACGAGGACGCGGGCCAGTTCCTCCACGTCGACGCCGGGGCGCAGTTCGCGGCGGGCGCGGGCCGTGCGCAGGTGCTCGACGAGGACGTCCGCCCACTGGCGGTGCGAGTTCTGCTCGGGGACGACGAAGTTCTCCTGGTCCATCACGAGCCGCGCGCCGGCCTGGAGCAGCGGGTCGGACAGCATCCGGCAGGCCCACATCAGCGTGAGGTCGACGGCGTGCTGCAAGCCCTCGGACGGATGCGGCGCGACCATGAACAAGGGCTGCGACACGACGATCTCGCGCGCGAGGTGCTCCTTGTTCCGGAAGTGGAAGTAGACGGCACCCAGGGTCAGCCCCGCCCGCTCGGCTATCCCCTTCACGGTCGCCCGCTCGAACCCCACCTGCCCGAACATCTCCGCAGCGGCCCGCAGCAACGCCGTACGCGTCACCTCGGCCCGCCGCTGCTTCAACGTCCGTGTCGTCATCACGCCCTCCACGGGCTCCCCCGGAGAAACACATTCACCCGAAATGATCGTATCCCCGAACCCCTGGCCCCAACATCGGCCCGTGCAGGACGAGTTACCCGCCCGTCAGCCCCAGCCTGAGCTGTTCCTCCTCGACGACGCGGCGCGCGAGGTCGGTGTCCGAGACGTCCACCGCGTCGGGGGTGGCCTCGGCCACGGCGCTGCGCCGGGCGTACGTGTCGAACAACCGGGCCTTGCGCGCGAGGAGTTGGAGCAGGCGCTCGTCGACCCCGCCGGTGGCGAGGAGCCGGTGCACCCGGACCGGCCTGACCTGGCCCATGCGGTGCGCCCTGGCCACCGCCTGGTGTTCGAGGGCCGGGGTGGTCTGGGGTTCGCACAGGACGACGACGGACGCGGCCTGCACGTTGAGCCCGACACCGGCCGCCTGGATCTGCGCGAGCAGCACGGCCGGTCCGGCGGCGCCGCCGAAGTCGTCCACGACCAGCTGGCGCCGTACGGCGGGAGTGGCGCCGTCGAGGGGGCCGTACACGGGGACGTCGGCGGCGAGCGCGGCCCCGGCCACCGCGAGGACGTCCCGGAAGTGCGAGAACACCACCGTCTTCTGCCCGGTCTGCGCGGCCTCGCGGACGATCTCCCGCAGCCGGTTCAGCTTGGCCGACCGTTCGGGGCGCGCGTACGCCGCCCGGCGCATCGCCATGAAGTTCCCGGCCCGCACCGCGTCCCGGTACGCCTCCTCGTCCGACGCGCTCAGCTCCTCCCACTCGTCCGTGTGCTGGAGGAGCGGGAGTTCGGTCAGGACGTCCCTCTGGTTGCGGCGCAGGTAGACGGGGGCGGCGATCCGGCGGAACGCGTGCGCGTCCCGGTCCCGCAGGGCCTCGGCGACCTCGCCGTCGAGCATCCCCACCAGGCTGCGGAACTCCGCGATCCGGTTCTCCATCGGCGTACCCGTCAGGAACAGGGCGCGCTCGCACCGCTCCGTCCAGCGGGCCACCGCCCGGGAGCGCTTGGCCTCCGGGTTCTTCACGGCGTGCGCCTCGTCGACGACGAGCAGACCGACCTCGTCCGGGCCGGGTACGGGGAATCCGCGCAGCGCCTCGAACGTGGTGACCCCGACGCCGCCGCGCCCCCGCCAGTCCGCGAACACGTCGTGCCGTGCGGGGCCGTGCAGCACCCTGACGGGCAGGGCGCTGCGGGCCTCGACCTCGCGCGTCCAGTTGACGAGGACGCTCGCCGGGCACACGACCAGGAAGCGGCGGTGCCCCTCGGCGGCCAGGTGGGCCAGGACCGCGATCGCCTGGATCGTCTTGCCGAGGCCCATCTCGTCACCGAGGATCACCTTGCGCCGGGCGAGGGCGAAACGCGCGCCGAACTCCTGGTAGCCGCGCAGGGAGACACGGCGGTGGGTGTCGTCGAGGCGCTGCACGCGGACCCGCTCGGCGATCTCCTCCGGCAGGAACCCCTCGGCGGCGGCCTCGTCGGGTTCCCGCCGGGAGATCTCCGCGAGGAGCCCGTAGTACTCGGCGGACCGCAGCTCGAAGTCCACCCACGCGGCGGCCTCCGACGGCGGCCTCCTCAGCAGGTCCACGGAACTCTGCGCGAACAGCTCCGCCAGCGACGCGGCCTCCTCGGTGAGCGCCCGGATCCCGGCGACCGCCTCCCGCGCCCGCTCCCTCCTCTCCCGCCCGGCCACGACCATCCCGAACCGCCGCACGACAGGCCCGGCATCCGCCAGCAACGGCTCCAGCCGCTCCAACAACACCCCGGCCCGATCAACGGCCCGCCGCGCCTCGGACCCCGCCGCGACCAGCACGTACAACGCCCCCACCAACTCGGTCGTCCGTGGCTCCGGCCGCTCCACATCGATCCGTACGGCGACGCTCTCCCGCACCGCCGCCTCCACCGTCCGCGCCGCCGCCACCAGCTGCTCCGCGGTCCGCCGCCCCACCCCCGGAACCTGCACCAGCCGATACACCCCCGCCTCCAGCACACCCCCCACGGTCCGCACCCCGCTCCCCTCGATCCCCGCCACCCGCAACCGCCCCTCGGTCACCTCCTGAAGCCGCCCCACCCCGATCCCGTCGACCTCCCTCCTCACCAGAGCATCCTCAATCGGCCCCAACACACCCCGCACCTCCTCAACAGCCCGCGCATGATCCCCGACCACCCTCCGAGCCGCGTCCCCCAACTCCACCCCACGCGCGACAACGCCCCGCTCTTCCCGCCCCACACCAGCCCCCCCTTGTCGATGATCTCGTGGCCCGCGCCCCGCCACGTCGCTACGGTTGGACCATGACCGCACTGCCCGACTGGATGCGCCCGCCGCGCTTGGAAGGCTGGTTCGCGGAGGATCTGGACCGCCTCCCCGAGGCACCTCGCCACACCGAGCTGATCGACGGAGTACTGGTTTTCATGATGTCGCCCCAGAGGTGGTGGCACGGCCACCTCATCACCATGCTCACTGTCGCGCTCATGGAACAGGTGCCTGCCAGCGCCAGAGTCGGCCGCGAAATGACCATCAAGCTCGACCCGCGCAACCGCCCCGAGCCGGACCTGCTGGTGACGACGGCCGATTTCGACGGCGACCGCACATGGTTCGCACCGGAAGACGTCCAGCTCGTCATCGAGGTCGTCTCCCCTGAGTCCGCCCATCGTGATCGCACAGTAAAACTCCGCAAATACGCAGAAGCCGGCATCCCTCACTACTGGTGCATCGAGGAAGAGGACGGCGCCCCGGTCGTCCACGTCTACGAACTCGACGAACCGACCGGCGCCTACGCCCCCGCCGGCATCTTCCGCACCACCCTGAAACGCCCCGTCCCCTTCGACATCACCCTGGACCTCGACAAGCTCACCCCGCCGCGGACCAGCTGAGAAAAGGGGCCGGGCTCGGGAGAGCTCGGCCCCTTGTGGTGCGCGGCGGATCAGCGGGTCAGACGTTGAAGCGGAACTCCACCACATCCCCGTCCTGCATGACGTACTCCTTGCCCTCCATCCGCGCCTTCCCCTTCGCGCGGGCCTCGGCGACGGAGCCCGTCTCCACCAGGTCGGCGAAGGAGATGACCTCCGCCTTGATGAAGCCCTTCTGGAAGTCGGTGTGGATGACGCCTGCGGCCTCGGGGGCGGTGGCGCCCTTCTTGATGGTCCAGGCGCGGGATTCCTTGGGGCCGGCGGTGAGGTAGGTCTGGAGGCCGAGGGTGGTGAAGCCGACCCGGGCGAGGGTGGCGAGGCCGGGTTCCTCCGCGCCCACCGACTCCAGGAGCTCCAGCGCGTCGGCCTCGTCCAGCTCCGCCAGGTCCGCTTCGAGCTTCGCGTTGAGGAAGATCGCCTCGGCGGGGGCGACGAGGGCGCGCTGTTCGTCCTTGAACGCGTCGTCGGTGAGCTCGTCCTCGTCGACGTTGAAGACGTACAGGAAGGGCTTGGTCGTGAGGAGGTGCAGGTCGTGGAGGAGCTCGGCGCGCTCCGTGCCCTGGACGATGCCCTCGGAGAACAGCGTGTCGCCGCGCTCCAGGATCTCCTTCGCCGCCTCGACGGCCGCGACCTTCGGCGCGATGTCCTTCTTGATCCGGGACTCCTTCTGGAGGCGCGGGAGGACCTTCTCGATGGTCTGGAGGTCGGCGAGGATCAGCTCGGTGTTGATGGTCTCGATGTCGTCCTTGGGCGAGACCTTGCCGTCGACGTGGACGACGTTCTCGTCCTTGAACGCCCGGATGACCTGGCAGATCGCGTCGGACTCCCGGATGTTCGCGAGGAACTTGTTGCCCAGCCCCTCGCCCTCGGACGCGCCGCGCACGATGCCCGCGATGTCGACGAAGTCGACGGTCGCCGGGAGGATCTTCTGGGAGCCGAAGATCTCCGCGAGCTTGTCGAGGCGGGGGTCCGGCACGCCCACGACACCGACGTTCGGCTCGATCGTGGCGAACGGGTAGTTGGCCGCCAGCACGTCGTTCTTGGTCAGGGCGTTGAACAGGGTCGACTTGCCGACATTCGGCAGACCGACGATTCCGATCGTGAGCGACACGTTGCGACTTCCCGTGAGTGGAGGGCCAGGAGCCGGGGCGGTGGGGACCCGGCCGGTCCGTACGAAGAACCCCGCCGCGGCCCGGAAACCCGGCCGATCCCCCAGTCTAAGCGGTACGCGTCCCCGCCCCGCCGTCCGTCTCGAACGCGTGCGCAAGCCCGCTCCGACGGCGTGTCCCGCACCGGATTCTCCACATAAACAGACCTAACGTGGACGAGTGCACCGACCCACGGCGGCTCCCCGGCAGGGGGAGGGCCGCGCGGACGACAGCCCGGTGCGAGACCGCGTGGAGGCGCCCCGCATGGCAGGCAACGGCAGGTCCCGCCCGAACGGCCCCGGCACGGACGAGTTCACCGAGGCAACCGCCGACGCACTGAACCTCCTCGCCCCCAGGGGAGACGTCCCCCGCCCCGCGAAGAGGGACCGCCCACCGGGCGGAAGGGACGCCGCCGCGAAGGGCACCACGGGGGCCGTACGCGCCAACGGAAAAAGCGGCTCGACACCGGTACGCGCCAACGGGAGCGGCAGCTCGACACCGGTACGCGGCACAGGCAACGGCGCTTCCCCTCCCGTACGCCCCAGCCGCGGCAGCACCCCCGCAGGCAGCCAACGGACCGGCGACGCCGCCCCCGTACCCACCGCTCCCCCACCCCGCCGCAGCCGCCCCCCGCACGCCGCCCCCCGTCGGACCGCTGCGCCGCGCCCCCCGCGCTACCCCACCCCCCGCCTCACCGGCCTCGGCAGCGGCCTCTTCAGCGCCACCCTCATGACCGCTCTCGGCCTCCTCGTCAACCTGCTGGTCGGCGACTCCACGACCGTGTACGCGGTGCTCTACCTGCCGGTGTGCCTGCTGACGGCCCTGTGGACCCGCCGCGGCGACCTGGTCTCCGCGCCGGTCGTGCTGCCGATCGCCTTCGCCGTCGGGATCGTCTTCGTCGCGGACGGCGGGGACGGCGTGGGCGCCACCCTGATGGGCCTGGTGACGGCGCTGGCGACGCAGGCGGGCTGGCTGTACGGGGGGACGCTGGCGGCGCTGGCGGTGGTCGCCGTACGCCGGTTCCGGCCCCGCCCGGCGGACCGGCACCCGGCGCCCCCCGGACGCTGACCCGCTACCCGGCCGCGCGCATCGCCGCTCCCACGATGCCCGCGTTGTTCTGGAGCTCCGCCGGCACGATCTCCGCCTTGATCCCCTGGACGTACGGCAGGAACTTCTGCGCTTTACGGCTCACCCCGCCGCCGATGATGAACAGCTCGGGCGAGAAGAGCATCTCCACGTGCGCCAGGTACTTGGTCACCCGGTGGGCCCAGTGCTCCCACGTCAGCTCGCCGTCCTCCCTGGCCTTGCTGGAGGCGCGGGTCTCCGCGTCGTGACCGTGCAGTTCGAGGTGGCCCAGCTCCGTGTTGGGCACGAGCGCGCCGTCGACGAAGAGGGCGCTGCCGATGCCGGTGCCGAAGGTGAGGAGGATGACCGTCCCCTTGCGGCCCTGCCCGGCGCCGAAGTTGATCTCGGCGACGCCCGCCGCGTCCGCGTCGTTGACGACCGTCACCGGCAGCCCGCCGAGCCGCTCGGTGAACAGCGCCCGCGCGTCGAGGTCTATCCAGCTCTTGTCGACGTTCGCCGCCGTACGCACCGTGGATCCGCCGGTCACCACGCCCGGGAAGGTGAGCCCCACGGGCCCCGTCCAGCCGAAGTGGTCGACGACCTCCTTGACGCCGTCGGCCACCGCTTCCGGCGTCGCCGGGTGCGGGGTGAGCACTTTGCAGCGCTCCTCCGCGAGGTCGCCCCTGTCCAGGTCCACAGGGGCGCCCTTGATCCCGGAACCACCGATGTCCACACCGAAGATCTGCATGGCTCCACGTTACGACGCCCCACTGACAGTCACCCGTCCGAGGCCGTCAAGACGCCTTCAGGCCGCTTCCGGCCCGCTCCCGCCGCGCTCCGCGACCAGCGCCGCCGCCTCGTCCCGCAGATCCCGGCGCAGCTCCTTCGGCAGCGAGAACGTGATCGACTCCTCGGCGGCCTTGACCAGTTCGACGTCGCCGTACCCGCGCGCGGAGAGCCACTCCAGGACCTCTTCGACGAGGACCTCGGGCACGGA
Source organism: Streptomyces niveiscabiei (assembly GCF_033794345.1). Taxonomy (NCBI): domain Bacteria; kingdom Bacillati; phylum Actinomycetota; class Actinomycetes; order Kitasatosporales; family Streptomycetaceae; genus Streptomyces; species Streptomyces niveiscabiei. The sequence goes on along the minus strand of NZ_JARAYJ010000020.1, from coordinate 7,600 downwards.
CGCGCCGGAGGTGACCCCGACCGTCGTCACGCCGTCCAGCCACGCCTCGTCGATCTCGCTCGCGAAGTCCACGAGGTACGCCTCGCGCGCGCCCGCGAGCTTGGCGACCTCGACGAGCCGTACGGAGTTGGACGAGTTGCGGGAGCCGACGACGATCACCAGCTCCGCCTCCGCGCCCATCTGCTTGACCGCGAGCTGGCGGTTCTGCGTGGCGTAGCAGATGTCGTCGCTCGGCGGCGAGACGAGCTGCGGGAACTTCTCCTTGAGGGCGTCGACGGTCTCCATCGTCTCGTCGACGGACAGCGTCGTCTGCGACAGCCAGACGATCTTCGACTCGTCGCGGACGGTGATCTTCTCGACGTCCTTCGGGCCGTCCACGAGCTGGATGTGGTCCGGTGCCTCGCCGGAGGTGCCGATGACCTCCTCGTGGCCCTCGTGGCCGATCAGCAGGATGTCGTAGTCCTCGTTGGCGAACCGGACGGCCTCTTTGTGGACCTTCGTGACGAGCGGGCAGGTCGCGTCGATCGTGGCCAGGCGCCCGCGCGCGGCCTCCTCGTGGACGACGGGGGCGACACCGTGCGCCGAGAACATCACGATGTTCCCCGCCGGCACCTCCTCCGTGCGCTCGACGAAGACCGCGCCCTTCTTCTCCAGGGTCTGGACGACGTACTTGTTGTGGACGATCTCGTGCCGGACGTAGATCGGGGCCCCGTACTGCTCCAGGGCCTTCTCGACGGCGATCACGGCGCGGTCCACACCCGCGCAGTAGCCCCGGGGGGCGGCGAGCAGGACACGGCGGCGCGGCGAAGCGGTCATGCGTCCCATCGTAAGGGTGCGTCCGAGGGGTCGGAGATCCACTCGTCGGGGAGACTGTCGGCACGCTACGCGCGCGGGAGCGGAGGTTCTTGATGACGGCCACCCCCAAGGACGTCGATACGGCGTCGTTGCGACGCACTCTCGGCTTCCGTGACCTCGTCGTCTACGGGCTGCTGTTCATCGCGCCCATGGCGCCGGTGGGTGTGTACGGCACGCTCGACGCGAAGTCGCACGGCGCCGTCGCCCTCGTGTACGCCGTCGCCACCGTCGCCATGGCGTTCACCGCGTTCAGTTACGCCCAGATGGTGCGCGTCGCCCCGCAGGCCGGGTCCGTCTACGCGTACGCGCGCGTGGGGCTCGGTCGTGGGCCCGGGTTCGTCGCCGGGTGGATGGCTGCCCTGGACTACGTCCTCATCCCCGCCGTCGCCTACCTCTTCTCCGGCATCGCCCTGAACTCCCTGGTCCCCGAGGTGTCCCGGTGGGTGTGGACCGCCCTCGCCGTGGTCGTCACGACCCTGCTGAACCTCTGGGGCGTACGCGCCGCCGCGCGCGTGGGGTTCCTCGTCCTCGCGATGGAGATCGTCGTCCTGCTGGTGTTCGTCGTGTCGGCGGTCGTCGTCCTCGCGTGGGACGGCGCCGAGCGGGGGTGGCTGTCGCCGTTCACCGGGGACGGTACGCAGGGTGACTTCGCCCTCTCCGCCGTCCTCGGGGCGGTCTCCGTCGCCGTCCTGTCCTACCTCGGCTTCGACGCGGTCGCCTCTTTCGCGGAGGAGGTCACCGGCGGCTCCGCGCGCGTCGCCCGCGCGCTGCTGTTCTGCCTCGCCCTCGCGGGCGTCCTGTTCATCGCCCAGACGTACCTGGTCGCCCTCCTGGAGCCCCTCTCCTCCGCCCAGCTGTCCTCGGCCCCCTCCCGGCAGGGTTCGGCCTTCTACGACGCCGTCGAGGCGTCCGTCGGGACCTGGCTGCACGACCTCGTCGCCGTCAGCAAGGCGATCGGCGCGGCGTTCGCGGCGTTGGCCGGGCAGGCCGCCGCCGGGCGCCTCCTCTTCGCCATGTCCCGCGACGGCCGGCTCCCCCGCGTCCTGTCCCGTACCACCTCGGGCGTCCCCCGCCCCGCGCTCCTCACCTCGGCGCTGATCACCCTCGTCGCCGCGGTCTGGGCCGCCCGCCGCGACGACGGCATGGACCACCTGGTCTCCGTCGTCGACATCGGCGCGCTGACCGCCTTCACGCTGCTCCACGCGAGCGTGATCGGCTGGTTCGCGGTACGCCGCGCGGGCGGGCCGGTGGTCTGGTGGCGCCACGTCGCGGTTCCCCTGCTGGGCGCGGCGATCACGATCACGGTGATCGTGGAAGCGTCGGGGACGGCGTTGGTGGTGGGGGCGGTGTGGTTGGCGGTGGGGTTGGGGGTGCTGCTGGTTCAGCGGGGCGCGCGAGCTGAGCCTGACGGGTGAGTGGGTGTGTGGACCCGCCGTTGAGGGTGAGGTGTGTGGGTGAGTGCAGGCCCATCGTGGCTGGTCGCGCAGTTCCCCGCGCCCCTGAGGTGGGTGGGGGTGACCGTGCCTCATCAAGTGCAGGCGGCAGGCGAGGGTGCGTCGCTGTGGCCCCTTGGCAACCGGGGCAAGCACGCCGCCCCAGGGGCGCGGGGCTGTATCCAACACACGTGAGTCCGACGACCCCAGGGGCGCGGGGAACTGCGCGAACAGCCACGACGAGCCCGCAGACGAACAGCCCGCCCGTTGTCAGTCCCGGCCGATACTCTCGGGCACATGGCTGTCAACACGTCCGCGGAAGCTCCCCTGCCCGTCGGGGAGGTGTCGCGGCTCATCGGGAGTTGGATCGATCGGCTGGGGGCGGTGTGGGTCGAGGGGCAGATCACGCAGCTGTCGAGGAGGCCCGGCGCGGGGGTTGTCTTTCTGACCCTCAGGGACGCCTCGCATGACATCTCCGTCGGGGTGACCTGTTTTCGGCAGGTTTTCGATGCCGTCGCCGATGTGGTGGGCGAGGGCGCGAGGGTCGTCGTGCTGGCCAAACCGGAGTGGTACGCGCCCCGGGGTCAGCTGTCGCTGCGGGCCGCCGAGATCAGGCCCGTGGGGGTGGGCGAACTGCTCGTGCGGCTGGAGCAGTTGAAGATGGCGCTGGCGAGTGAGGGCCTGTTCGCGGCGGAGCGCAAGAAGCGGCTGCCGTTCCTGCCGCAGTTGATCGGGCTGGTGTGCGGGAGGGCGTCGGCGGCGGAGCGGGACGTGCTGGAGAACGCCCGGCACAGATGGCCCGCCGTCCGGTTCGAGGTGCGCAACGTCGCCGTACAGGGCGTGCACGCGGTCACCCAGGTCGTGCAGGCGGTGAAGGAGCTGGACGCGCTGGACGAGGTGGACGTCATCGTCGTGGCCAGGGGCGGCGGCAGCGTGGAGGACCTGCTGCCGTTCTCGGACGAGCAGCTCGTACGGACGGTCGCGGCGTGCCGTACGCCGGTCGTCTCGGCGATCGGCCACGAACCGGACAACCCCCTGCTGGACCACGTCGCGGACCTGCGCGCCTCGACCCCGACGGACGCGGCGAAGAAGGTCGTTCCGGACGTCGGGGAGGAGCTGGAGCGCGTGCGGATGCTGCGCGGCAGGGCCCGGCGCTGTGTGGAGGGGTTCGTGGACCGGGAGGAGCGGGGGCTGGCGCACGCGCTCGCGAGGCCGGCGATACAGGATCCGCACCGGATGGTGGCCGAGCGGGAGGATCACGTGGCGTCGCTGCTGGAGCGCTCGCGCAGGACGCTGGGCCACGTCCTGGACCGCGCGGAGTCGGAACTGTCGCACACGCACGCGCGCGTGGTGGCCCTCTCCCCCGCGGCGACGCTGAAGCGCGGGTACGCGGTCCTGCAACGGCCGGACGGCCATGTGGTCCGCGCCCCGGACGAGGTGGCGGCGGACGAGACGTTGCGCGCGCGGGTCGCCGAGGGCGAGTTCGCGGTACGGGTGGCACAGGAGCAGCGGGGAGCACAGGAATGACGGACACCCAGCAGGAGACCCTCGGCTACGAGCAGGCGAGGGACGAGCTGATCGACGTGGTGCGCAGGCTGGAGGCGGGCGGTACGAGCCTGGAGGAGTCCCTCGCGCTGTGGGAGCGCGGCGAGGAGCTCGCGAAGGTGTGCCGCCGCTGGCTGGAGGGCGCGCGGGCGCGGCTGGACGCGGCGCTGGCGGAGGAGGACGAGGGGGAGGCGGAGTGAGTGGTGGGGTCCAGGACAAATGTTGGTTGAACATTGAACTTCTGTGGCGTACCGTCGTACACGTCAACCGGTACGGCGTCCCGTACCCGGACGCGCACCTAAGGAAAGCCACGCATGTCTCTCGTTCTCGACCCCACCGCCCAGGACCTGCTGTTCCGTGAGGCCCACACCGCGAACGCCTTCACGGACGAGGCGGTGACCGACGAGCAGGTCCAGGCGATCTACGACCTGGTCAAGTTCGGACCCACGGCGTTCAACCAGACGCCGCTGCGCATCACCCTGGTCCGCTCGCCGGAGGCCCGCGAGCGCCTGGTGCGGCACATGGCCGAGGGCAACCAGGCCAAGACGCAGGCGGCGCCGCTGGTCGCGATCCTCTCCGCGGACAACGAGTTCCACGAGGAGCTGCCGACCCTGTTCCCCGCGTTCCCGCAGGCCAAGGACGTCTTCTTCGCCGAGCGCCCGGTCCGTGAGGGCTCCGCGAAGGTGAACGCCGCCCTCCAGGCCGCGTACTTCATCATCGGCGTGCGCGCGGCGGGCCTCGCGGCCGGCCCGATGACCGGCGTCGACCTCGAGGGCGTCCGCAAGGAGTTCCTGGACGACGACCACACCCCGCTGATGGTGGTCAACATCGGTCACGCCGCCGAGGGCGCCTCGTACCCGCGCTCGCCGCGCCTGGCGTACGAGGATGTCGTCACGACGGTCTGATCAGCGCCGTACGGCAGACGGAACCCCCCGGGATCAGCCGGGGGGTTTCTCCGTGTCAGGCCGTCTTGAGGGCCCGCGCCATCTCCGCGAGGCGGTCGAAGGAGGCCGTGCCGGCGACGACCGTGGTGGAGCCGTCGGCGCCGTTCAGGACGAGCGCGTCGTACCGGCCGCCGGTCCAGCGGGTCCACTTCGCGCCGCCGATCTCGTCGGTGACGTCGGTCGCGGTGGAGCCCTGGCTCGCGTCGTCCACGAACTGGTCGCGCTTGGCGGACGCGGACTGCTCGACCTGGACGTACTGCCCGTCGGGCGCGCGGAAGCCGAGGTGCCAGGCGTCGGAGTCGGCGCCGTTGAACCGTACGGACGTCGCCTTCCAGGTGTCCGGCAGTCCGACGGGCGCGGAGACCGGGTACGACGCCGCGCGGCGGGCCGTCGCCAGTTCCACCGTGTAGTCGACCCGCTTGAGGTCGGGCTCCCCGTCGTCGTGCGGGATGAAGAGGTAGATGACGAGTGCCGCCGCCACGATGAGCCCCAGGGAGAGGATCATGTCCCGGGCCGACTTCTGCTTGCCGTTCGAACCTGCCACGCCTCCTATCGTCGCAGGTGCCCCCCGCGCTCATCCGTGGGGTCCCCTGCTCATTTTTTCGTACTGGAGTTAGAGTCAGGAGTCAGAACCTCGCCCCGGCCGTCGTCGTATCGGTCAGAAAGGTGCGCCCCGTGTCCGAGCACCATCACTTGCCGTCCGAGCTCGATGTCCCCTCCGAGGCCCCCGACCGCAACCTCGCCCTCGAACTCGTCCGGGTGACCGAGGCCGCCGCGATGGCCGCGGGGCGGTGGGTCGGGCGCGGCGACAAGAACGGTGCCGACGGGGCCGCCGTACGCGCGATGCGCACGCTCGTGTCGACCGTCTCGATGAACGGCGTCGTCGTCATCGGGGAGGGCGAGAAGGACGAGGCGCCGATGCTGTTCAACGGCGAGCGGGTCGGCGACGGGACGGGGCCCGAGGTCGACATCGCCGTCGACCCCATCGACGGGACGACCCTCACGGCCAAGGGCATGCCGAACGCGATCGCCGTGCTCGCGGCGACCGAGCGGGGCGCGATGTTCGACCCGTCGGCCGTCTTCTACATGGACAAGCTCGTCACCGGGCCCGAGGCCGCCGAGTTCGTCGACATCAACGCGCCCGTCGAGGTCAACATCCGGCGGGTCGCCAAGGCGAAGCGGGCCACGCCGGAGGACGTCACCGTCGTCATCCTCGACCGCCCCCGGCACGCCGGCATCATCGACGAGGTCCGCAAGGCGGGCGCCCGCATCAAGCTCATCTCCGACGGCGACGTCGCCGGCTCCATCCTCGCCCTGCGCGAAGGCACCGGCATCGACCTCCTCCTCGGCGTCGGCGGCACCCCCGAGGGCATCATCTCCGCCTGCGCCGTCAAGTGCCTCGGCGGCGTCATCCAGGGCAAGCTCTGGCCCAAGGACGAGGAGGAGCGCCGGCGCGCCCTCGACGCCGGCCACGACCTCGACCGCGTCCTGACCACCGAGGACCTCGTCACGGGCGAGAACGTCTTCTTCGTCGCCACGGGCATCACGGACGGCGAGTTGCTGCGCGGCGTCCGCTACCGCTCCGAGACCGCCACCACCGACTCCATCGTCATGCGCTCGAAGTCGGGCACCGTCCGGCGGATCGACTCCGAACACCGGCTGCGGAAGCTGCGGGCCTACAGCGCGGTGGATTTCGACCGGGCGAAGTGATCAATTCACAGGAACTGTCCACGGACCGGATTTCCCGGATCGTCGAGCCAGACGGTCTCCGCTCCGGCGGTGACCGTCAGCCCGAATCGCTCGAATCCGGGTTCCCCTTTCCCTTTCCACCACACGTACGCCGACTCCGCCTCGTCCCACAGGCTGCGCGGACCCGACTGCCATACGGGCGCGGGGTGGCCGTTCTGGAACACCGTGCATGCCCATGAACGGTCGGTGAGGCCATAGAGCCACACGGGGCGTTTCCCATCGCGCTTCTCCGCCACGACGTGAACGCACTCGCGGAGGCTCACGCCGAGCGCGAATTGCAGGGGGTCGAATCGTCCTCCGAGGAAGTCGCCCTCCGAGATCGTGGTGAACGATCTCTTTCGGTCGGGGGCGCCGCTGATGTAGTCGCCATGGACGATCGACGGGAGCCGCTGAGCCCGTGCCTTCATGAACTCCACGGGGCCGGTGAAGACCCCTGAGGCACTTCGCCCGTCCTCGGCGATCACCAGCCGCGCGACGGCGTCGCCGTTGCCGTAGTGGGTGGCCCAAGGGGCGACGACGACCCCGCCGGGTCGGCACTGCTCCACCCACGCGAAGGGGATGGAACGCAGCCCGCATGTGGCGATGATCCGGTCGTACGGACCGCCTTCCGGGTACCCCTTGAGTCCGTCCCCGTGGACGACCCGGACCGGGAGCCCGAACACGTTCAGCGCCGTGCGCACCTCAGTGGAAACCGTGGCATCGACTTCGACCGTGGTGACGTTCCCGGCGCCCAGCCGGTGAGCGAGCAGGGACGCGTTCCATCCAGTCCCGGTGCCGATCTCCAGCACGCGGTTTCCCGGCTGCACGTCGAGGTCCTGGAGCATCCGGAACACGGCGGACGGCATGGACGCCGAAGAGGTCGCCACTGCTCCCGGCTCAGGGCCGGAATGCTTTCCGTCGTCCCACTGCGTGACCAAAGGGACGTCGGATTCCGCGTACCGGTACCAGAGTTCAGGATCGGTCGCCCGCAAGACAGGAACGCTCTGCCCGGTCTCCATGTCGAACGGCCAGATGAGTTCCGGGAGGAACGGCGCGCGGGGCACGGCGGCGAACGAGGGCGCCCAGTCCGAGGAC